>JAQGHS010000283.1 GCA_028291605.1 Planctomycetaceae bacterium
ACTGCAGGGTGATTGATTGGTCGGCTGGAATTTATGCTCAACAGATCGCTCAGCACTTCCACAACTGCGGGAGCCACATCCGGACGAGCTCGTGACAGGTCGTCAGCGACGCTGGATTGCGGGCCCCGTAACATGTCGGCGGCCGAGTCGCCTTCGAATGGCAGACGGCCGGTCAATACACGAAACAGGATCAAACCGAGTTGATATAGATCCTTGCCGGCTCCTTGAAGCTGCGGTGCGGAGATCACGGTATCGAAGTCCCCCAGCGGACCTGATGCCGGACTGCGTTGCTGCGATTCCAATCCCGCGGATCGGGCGACTCGCCGTGCCGCTCCCAATTCGGTGAGCTTAATGAGGCCCGTGCGGGTATTCACCAGGATATGCGCGGCCTGGACGTCCCCGTGTATCAGGCCGGCGTGCAGCAAGTCGTCCAATCCCTGGGCACATTGTCGCGCGATCCACAGTGCCTGACGAAGAGGAAAGCGACCGAATTCCTGCAGCAGTTGATCCAGCGTGTCTCCCTCAAACCATTCACGGACGATGTAGCGTGGACTTTCCTGGAGATGGGATTCCACCAATCGCTCAAGCAATTGACTAGACACGAGTTGCGCCACGGCAGCGTCGTTTTCCAAGGTGGCCCGAGCTGTTGGATTCGCTTCCCATTCCGCACGCAGTTGCTTCCAGGCAAACAGTTCGTAGGTCGAGCGATGCCGTACCTGCCAGATATCGCAATAGGTCCCGGAACTCCACAATTCCAACAGCTCATATCCCGAATCCCAGACGCGCTGGTGATCAACGCTCGAACCCAAGCCGGAAGTCATTGTAGACATGATTAGACCTCTGGGAGAGATAGGTAAACCAAGTGGGATTGATTTGGGAGTGACGAGAGCCACGGAGGAGCGAATATCCAAATCTATCGGCAAATTGCGAGGACTGGCATGACCTTGCCAATATCGTGGACTCTGAAGGCGCCTTTCTTCGTGTCCTTCGTGATCTTCTGTTCAAAAACGGATTGGAACAGAAGGTCACAAAGGACACGAAGGTTGGCTAATCGAGTGCAGGAGTTTATGTGGGGGCTTCTAAAACGTCAGATGCCTGTCCCGATTACTTGTCTCCGGTCTTTCGACTCCCGCCTGACTTAGCGGCTCGGCGTGAGCCTCGCCCTCCCATCGACCTGTTCTGGCCAGCGTGGCTACGGCTGCTTTCCCATTGGCCGGTCGTGAATGTAGAATCAGTGCAGCGGAGAACTACAGTCTTGAAGGATCGTGTTAATGGATTCGTCACAGGTACCTCAAACCCCCTCACCTTCTGTCACCGGTGGAACTCCCCCGCCACCGCCCCCACGGAGACATCTCGGGCGGCGGCTGTTGCGTTGGGCAGTGGGCCTCGCGCTGCTGATTTCGCTGCTGGCGAACTTCAGTCAGTGGGTGGTGACTTCGACGTTGTTCACCAGTCATCCTGGACCGGTCGAGGAATTCCATGCCGGTAGCCATACTGCCACAGACAAACTGGTGATCATTGAGGTCACCGGCACGATCATGCCCCCGTTCTCGCAACGCACTCTGCGGGCAATCAAGCATGCTCTCGAGGACAAACACGTCAAAGGAGTACTGCTGCAGATCGACAGCCCTGGCGGATTTGTGGCGGACAGCCATCAGATCTACCATCGGTTGAAAGAACTCGCGGAGAAGAAACCGATCGTTGTGTCGATGAAAAGCATGGCCGCGTCGGGTGGCTACTATGTGGCGATGGGAGCGGGTGAAAAGGCGAAAATCTTCGCTGAGCCCACGACGTGGACGGGCTCGATTGGCGTGATCATCCCGCGCTACGAGTTTCTCGGTCTGAAGGAAAAGTTGGGGATCGACTCGAAGCCATTGAAGACGGGCGAGTTCAAAGATGCCCTGAGTCCTTTCCATCCGTTATCCGAGAATGAAAAAGCGGTCTGGGATAACATCCTGCAGCAGGCCTTCGACCGGTTTATCAACGTCATCGATCAGAACCGTGAAAAACTGACGCGAGAGAACGTCAAGAAGCTGGCCACCGGGCAGATCTACACGGCGGATGACGCCCTGAAGTTTGGATTGGTCGATGCGATTGGCTACGAAGAGGATGCCTTGAACGAACTGAAATCGATCGTGAAAGTCACCGATCCGAAGATCATCAAATACGAATTCCAAGCGGGGTTCGTCGATTTGCTGCTGGGTTCGCAAGCCCGTCAGGATCCGGCAGTGCAGTGGCGAGACTGGCTCGAGGCCACGGTACCCCGTGCGATGTTCTATTGCTCGTGGGCTCCGGCGATTCCCCACAGTCGGTAATTGACACCGCATCAATTTCGTTGGCTGTGACCTGCGATTACGCAGAAAATGCAGATTTTTTGCCACAGATTAACACAGATTAAACACGGATTGGTTCATCCTTTCCGAGGCACTTCAGGCAGGATCAACTCGATGGTTACGCATCAGATTCAGAATTTTAGATAGCGTGATTTTCGTGGTCTTAATCCGTGTTCAATCTGTGTCAATCCGTGGCTAAAAACTCTTCGAATTCAAGAACTTGAGTATCACACATGACTATCGCCTCACGCGTCGGGCTGCTGATCTGCCAGGACTTGTTGTTCATCAGCAAAGTGACCGGCATCGCCGGTAGTCTGGGCTATCAGATCGAGACTGCCAACTTGAAGCAGGGGTTTATCAAGGCTGCGGTCGGCGGTTATGCCTGCATTATTTTCGACTTGAGCCTGCAGCCATTTGCGGTGGCCGATCTGACCCGCACTCTCCGAGATACTCCACCCACGCCGGTCATTGCGTTTGGGGCTCACGTGGACACAAAACGGTTGGCGGAAGCACGTGCAGCAGGATGCCGCGAAGTCCTGCCACGCAGCCAGTTCAACATGCAAATGCCAGAGATTCTGACGCGCTATCTAGGCCCGCCAGAAGAAGCGCCTCAAACATGAAATCCCAGTGGTCCGATCCGTCTCATAAATGCAACGGGACAAGTGGAACAGACTAAGAGTCCCTAACAACACTTCTTGTCACACGATCTCTCCGTCCTTATTCGTGTCATTTGTGTGATTCGTGGGTTTTCTCAGGAATTTCTTAACCACGAATCTTACGAAATACACGAATAAGTCATGGCGACTGCAAACTGTGATTGAGATTAGAATTGATCGACTGTGGTTTTGTCAGCGATTCTAAGAAATGCTATTCCGCTTTCGCAGTCAATTCGGGAACGTCGATCGTCAAGGTTCGCAACTGGCCGTAGCGTTCAATCAAAATCGGTAGCGGCGAAGGGGATTCCAGCAGCAGCTTGCGGCATTCTTCGCCCGATTTGAAGTTTTCGCCGTTCACCTGCAGAATCCGGTCGTTGAATTTCAACCCAGCGACTTCGGCGGGCGAGCCGACTTCCAACAGATTGATGGCCACGACGCCAGGTTCCGCCGGGTCTTCTCGCCAATTGATGCCAATGCGAACGGGCTTGCCGACGAGCGGCAGTTGCACGCGTATTGGCTTTTCCTGGCCCGGTCGTATCGCATGAATTCGAACCGGACTGGGAGCCCGCAAGATCAGGCCCGCGAGATTCGTTTGCGGTGCGATCTCCGTGTCGCCGAACTTGATGATCCGATCTCCAGACTGCAAACCGACGACAGCAGGAGCCGTCTGGGGATAGACTCGAGCGATGACCCTTCCCGGTCCGGCATCGGCCGGTGCCAGCGTCAATGCGAGCCGTGGCTCGGCGGCGGGCAACGGTGCCTCTCGCTGTTGTTGAACGGCCGGAGTTTCCTGGAATGCGGCATCACGGAAACGAGGCAGTTCCAGGGCATTTGCCAGCGCTCGCGAATTGCCGTACATCCAGCGGGCGATGTTTTGAATCCCGGCATAATTAACCTTGTCGACATCATCACTCGGCTTGTGATAGTCATCATGAAAGCCCGTGAAGGGCATGATGAATGGGATCTTTCGCTCATAGAACGGCCAATGATCGCTGTTGTCTTCGACGGTCCATGAGAAGTTCAATTTGATATTGGTTTGTCGATTTTGTTCGCTCATGAGTCGACGCAGACCGGGCAACGTGCGAATGCCGGTGACTTCCATCCCGGAATCCTTGAGGCGTCCGACCATATCCATGTTGACTATGCAGCGCAGGGCCGAGAGCTGGCACGTGGGATGAGCCAGCCAGTGCTTGGAACCCAGCAGACCGTGTTCTTCGCTGTCCCAGAGGGCAAAGATGATCGAACGCCTGGGATGCTCGCCGCTGACCTGCCAGGCCTGAGCGATCTCCAGTACGGTCGACACGCCGCTGGCGTTGTCATCGGCACCATTGTGGATGAACCCGACGGGACCATTGCTAGTTTCAGCGGTCCCGTAACCGACATGGTCGTAATGGGCTCCGATCAGAATGAATTCATTCTTCAGCTTGGGATCACTACCCGGCAGCAAGCCGAGGATGTTGCGGCACTCGTTGCCAAACTCTTGAAAATAGGTGGTCGCCGAAACGCTGCTCGTCAAGTTGGACTTGCGCAATTGCTGAGCAATATAGATCCCGGCGGCATGCCCCCCGCGAGACCCGGCATTGCGACCTTCGAACGTGTCGCTGGCCAGGGTGTGGATGTGCTGTTGGACATCTTTGGCCAGGATCGAGTCCACACCGAGCTGAAACGCGTCATCTTCTTCGGCACCTGCTGGGTGTCCTCCAGCAAGTATGACCGCGACGAAACAAACGATTGCGGCGATGTCTGGTCGCACCCATTTCGACAGTTCGCCGAACGGTCTGGCCCACTTCCGGGACTTTTCATGGCTTCGCATGCCCGCACTCCTGAGAAACGGCAGATTCAGGCCCACCTTGGCCGGTGGGAAATCGTACCCGAAATCTCGCGACAGCGCGTATGCGAGTTTTTGGACTTTTTGTATGAATTTAATTGAGTACAGCGGAAAATCGTTCGACGCACTCTAGACTTGTATTCCTTCGTGACCTTTTGTGTCCTTCTGTTCCGATCATTTTGAACAGAAGAACACAAAGGTCACGAAGGGGAAGCGAAGTTCAGTGTAGTGGCAACTCCTAACCATCAAACGAAGGAAGAGTTAAGACTTGTCGGAAATCCGCGTCATCTGCGAAATCTGTGGATCAAAGATCGTTACGCAGTATTACTGGCGGTGATCCGCACGAAGTTCCAGTTTCCGCTGGATCCGGGCTTCTCGTACAGGGTGGCCTCGAAAACCTTTCACCTTGACCTTGGCGTGAAAGACGCCAGGTGGCTCGCCGGTCGTACAGAAGATCTCGTCATTGTCGACGCCGCCGAAGGTAATATTGCTGACGACTTTCGAGGGAATATTCAGATAGGCCAAGACCTTCCCGGCAGAGGAAACCACAGTAATCCGGCCTTTTCCTGTTTCCTTCCGATGAAAATCGGCGACCCACAGATTCCCGTCGGCATCAAACGCACAGCCATCGCCCCCCGCGCCGCCCAGTTCGTAAAACGTGGTTGGCGTGCCAAGCGGCTGGGTTTCCTCGAGAATCGTATACTTAAGGACCTTCTGGGTCTGTGATTCCACGACGTAGAGATTCTGACCGCTCGGGTCGACATCCAGACCGTTGGGGAATGCCAGGCCACCGGCGATCTTGTCGACCTGCCCGGCAGCCGTCACCCGAAAAATGCTGCCGATGGGCTTGTCGGCCGATGAGCCTGCCGGATCGGTCCAGTAAATGCTGCCTTTGGCATCCGCTGTCAGATCATTCAGGCTATTTAAGGGCTGGTCGCCAGACTTCTCGGCAACGACCCCTATCGTTCCATCCGCTGCGAGATTCAAAATGGCGTGGTATTTGTTGTCACAGATCAGGATGTCGCCATTTTCGCGCAGAAAAGTTCCGGCGGGGTTCAGATCGAGAAATTTGGTCACTTTCCGATCTTTGTCCACGCGCAGGAGCGCACCACTACAGAAGAAGACTTCGCCGTTGCGCCAGGTGGGGCCTTCAGAATATCCAGGGGCTTCGGCATAGTGCGTGACCTCCAGCGTTGCCAAGCGTTGTGCCAGCTCACCGGTCGGTTCCTGAGCAAACACGTGAGAGGCACTGAGAACAAGCCCCCAAACTACCCAGTTTTTCAAAAACATATCAACACGCCTTCAACCGACAACAATTACGCACCTGAACGAAATCTTCATACTCCGGTAGAATAAACGGGTAGTGATATGAAAACAACCTCGCAATCATTCGGACGTGGAAATACCCATGTCGGGGGACGGGATCCAAAGTGGCACTCACCTTTGATGACCAGTTCGGAAATCGGGTCTCGACCCAATCAGCCGGCACGCGATCGCGTTCGGTTCGGCGGGAAATTCGAGTCGATTGTCGCCCGAACCGTGGGCTAGCGTCCAACGGCTGATTTATCGATCGAAAAAGCGAGCGCCATTTGCCTGAAGCCCCGTTCTACGAATCAACTTAGAGGTTGTCGCTTGCGGCGAAATCCACTGCCGGGGACAATCTGACGAATCGTGCCAATCGGCCTATTTCCAGTTTTTCAACAAGGAACAAACATGTTGAAGCAACTTTCTCTCAGTGGTTTGGTCCTCATCTGTGGCTTGCTTCTGACGGTGCCTGGGCAGCAGATCGTGGCCGCCGATCAAGCGGTTAAAGAAGAAAAACCTGCCGCAGAAGCGGAACCCAAGCCCGCCGCGAAACTCGATCAAGCCGAGTTGGAAAAAGAGTTCGAGAAGACGATGTCGGGATCGGTACTCGTTGGCCGATTCACTGTGGTGGGCAAGGAAAACGAGGAGCCGAAAGAAGAACGCTACACCATTACCAAGGTGAAGAAACAGGACGATGGTGAGTGGATCTTCCTGGTGCGCATTCAATATGGCAAGAACGACAATCAAGTCCCTCTGAAACTAAAGGTCGAATGGGCGGGGGATACCCCAGTCATTACTCTGACCGATTTGACGATCCCCGGAATGGGGACGTTTACCTCACGCGTCTTGATTTATCGCGGCTGGTACGCCGGAACGTGGCAGCACGGCAAGGTCGGCGGGCACCTGTTTGGTCGCATTGAAAAGCTGACTGAAGAGAAGAAGACAGAGAAGAAGCCCGCGGAAGAAAAGAAGTCGGCAGAGAAAACGAATAAGGAATAGTCCGAGAGCATTCGTGCTCCCCTCTCCCCGGAGTACCAGGGCGAGGGAGCGAAGAAATATGTTTAGTCCGCTCAAACACTGACAATTGAAATCGACCTCATGACTGAACTCAACCGTCGAACCTTTCTCGGCAGCACGCTGATCGCAGGCACCGCTGCAGCCGCATTGCAAGCCGCAGAGCCCTCCGCTGATGTCAGCCAGATCGGCAAAACGCCGCACACCAAATTCGCCGTGAACGTCGAAATGTGGTGGACCAAGCTGCCGTTTCTCGAGCGGATCAAAATGGCGGCCAAGTATGGGTTTCCCGCAGTGGAAATCTGGCCGTGGCAGGGCCGCGACATTGATGCGATTGCCGGGTTGAGCAAGGACCTCGGCATCGCGATTGCGCAATTCACCGGCTGGGGTTTTACACCCGGATTGAACGATCCCAAGAACCACCCCGACTTCGTCAAGGCGGTCACCGCGGGTTGTGCTGTCGCCAAGCGTTTGAATTGCAAATTGATGACCGTCGTCGGTGGTAACGATCAACCGGGAATGACACAGGTCCAGATGCACGACAACATCATCCAGGGACTGAAGCTGGCCGCGCCCATTGCGGAAGCGAACGATGTCACGTTAATTCTCGAACCGATGAATATTCGCGTCGATCACAAGGGTCATTGCCTGTACGGCAGCGCCCCGTCGATTCGCATTTGTCAGGCGGTCGGTTCATCGCATGTGAAGATCAACTGGGACCTGTACCACATGCATATCACTGAAGGGGATTTGTGTGGTCACCTGAAAGAGGGGATCGAAACCAAGACGATCGGTTATTTGCAATTGGCCGATCATCCGGGACGAAATGAACCAGGGACCGGTGAGATCTACTACAACCGCGTCTTGAAAGAAGCATACGATCTGGGGTATCGCGGATTTGTCGGATTGGAATGCCGGCCCAAGGGGGCCGAGCATGACGCGGCAGTGGCCGTGGCGAAAGCCGATATCTGGTAGATTGGCTAACAAAACATCGCGTTGGACATGGGAGTATGAACCACGAATCACACAAATGACACGAATCTAATTCTTTCAAAGTGTACGCAAAGAAACAGCGATCCGACTTCCGTAATGATCCAATTCATCCAAATTCGTGTCATTCGAATTATTCGTGGTTAAAAGTGCCCTCACTTGCTCAATAAACAATGAGCCACGATTTCCAGGTTTTGATAGGCGTTGGTAGAAGAATTCGTAAAAATTCTTAGGTTTGTTCGTATCCAGCGGAAGTCTTACGACGTTACGCTCCTTGAGGAATGAACGAAAACCAAGTCAGTCAGTTGGTCGAGAGTATAATGGCCGATGGGTTCCGCCAGGGTGGGCGGTGCTCGACAAAATTACCAATCCATGCGTGGGCCATGGCGGAATTGAATACATGGCATCCGTAAACAATATGCTGAGCCGCCTGTGGCAACGCTTTGCGACCCCGCAAGTGAGCGAAGAAAAGCTCCAGGCGACGCTCCACGCTATCCGCGAGCGGCTGCCGACCCCTGTCTTCTGGTTGCTGGGCAAAGCTCAATCGGGAAAGACATCGATCATTCACGCGCTGACCGGCAACACGCGAGGCGAAATCGGCAACGGCATCCGTCCCTGCACGAAGACGGCTCAGGAATACGCCTTCCCGAATGAAGAAGAATGTCTGTTGCGGTTTCTCGACACGCGGGGCCTGGGCGAAGTCAACTACGACCCCGCCGAGGATCTGAAGCTGTTTCAGAATCAAGCCCATTTGTTGATCATCGTGATGAAGGCGATGGATCATGCCCAGGAATCGGTGCTGAATGCCTTGCGAGCCATCTTGCGGGCACATCCGCAGTGGCCGGTCCTGGTCGTGCAAACGTGTCTGCACGAGGGCTATGGCGCCGTCGACCGACAACACGATCTCCCCTATCCGTACGATCAAACACCATTACCGCCGCACATTCCGAACGATCTGACGCGCTCCCTGCTCAAGCAGCGCGAGACCTTGAAGGAACAAGGGATCGACGCCACCTACGTTGCCGTGGATCTGACCCTCCCGGAAGATGGCTATGCCCCCTCGGACTATGGTTTGCACGCGTTGTGGGCAGCCATCGAACAACTCGTGCCGCTGGGGCTGCGAGGCATGATGAGCGAACTCGACGATGCCCGGAAGCATCTTCGCGATCTGCATTATCGAACCGCCTTACCCCACGTCCTGTCGTACTCGGCCGCGGCGGGTGCTGCCGCCGGCATCCCCCTGGTGGTGGTCAATCTGCCCCTGGTCATGGGCATTCAAGCCAAAATGTGCCATACCATCGCGTCGATCTACCATCAGGAATTGAATTCCCAGCGCCTCGGCGAAATCCTGAGTGCCCTGGGGCTCGGCTACCTGGGACGACTGGGGGGCCGGGGATTATTGAGTTCCATTCCGGGCATCGGCAGCGCCGTGAATGCGGCCTACGCCGGCGCGACGACGTACGCTTTGGGAATTACGCTGTGCTACTACTTCGCCCGAGTCCAGCAGGGAGGCATCCCTGATCGTGCGGAATTCCAGCGGATTTATGCTGAGCAACTGAAGGAAGGTCAGTCCAAGTTAAAGGACTATTTTGCCAAGATGCGGCAACCGAAGGCCGAGCCAGAGGCGTGAGCGAAGAGGTTACAACTGAGACCATCAGAAATTATTCAGGTGAGCCGGGTGGCGTAAGTCCCCGGATTCTTCGCACCAACAATCCGGGGGCTTACGCCGCCCGGCTCACCAAGAAGTCATCTTGACCCTAAACTGATCTCTTCTCGAAAGCCAGCAATTCCCCGCCATGTCGATTAAGACTCAATGGATCCTGCTGTTGGCATGGTTGTCGGTGCCCTTCGTGCTGCTCGGCATCGCGGGATCGATGTGGCTGTGGGAACATCATTGGACCTTCTACTACGCTGCCATCGTCGCCTTGGTGACAGGAGTCAGTTGGCCGCTGTTGCGCTTCGTCCAAAAAAACTGCACACGGCCGCTGGAAAAGCTCAGCGACGAACCCGATCCCAATTGGCCCCCACGGGCCACTCAGGCTTATGCGGATATCGAAGCCCTGGCCTCGCGAGTTGACGCCGACACCATTCCGCTCGATCAACCCGAAGTCCTGTTTAAGTTGATGCGCGAGGTCCTGGAAGTCGTGGCCAAGCGATATTTCCCAGACTCCGACAATCCGGTGCTCGAAACTCCAATTCCGCACGTATTGAAGATCGTGGAGCTCGTCTCGTTCGATCTGCGGGAAGCATTTTCGACGCACGTTCCCGGCTCGCACATTCTCACCCTGAATGATGCCTTACGGCTCCATCGTCTGTCCGAATGGTTCCCGACAATCAACCGACTGTATCGCGTGGCCTATCTGGCGGTGAATCCCGCGGCGGCTCTGGCTCGGGAACTGGCCGGCTACATGCAGGGGAAAGCCATCAATGCATCGGCTCGCGAAACAAAGCAATGGGCTGTGCAGTACGCGATTCGTCGGGCCGGGTACTATGCGATCCAGCTCTACAGCGGGCAGCTTGTCCTGGACGGTGTCCATTTCCGTCAACCGACATCCTCGACCAAACAGATCCTCGAACAAGTCGAGCAGCGAGAAACGGCACTGGATGAAGATCCATTACGGATGCTGGTGATTGGGCAGGTCAAAGCGGGCAAATCCAGCTTGATCAACGCGTTGTTCGGCGAGACACGATCCGCGGTCGACGTCGTCCCCTGTACGATTGGCATCGAGCCGCATCTGCTCGAACGGGACGGCCTGCAGAGCGCGTTGATATTTGATTCTGCCGGTTACGCGGACGTGGAATCAGCCGGCAAGGCACTCGTTGCTGCCCGTGATCAAATCTTGAAGTGCGATGTCATTCTGCTGGTGTGTTCGTCCCAAACGGCGGCCCGCGAACCCGATCGACGATTACTGGCCGAGGTGCGGCAGATCTTTCAGGACGATCCCGACAAGTCGTTCCCGGCCTTTCTGGTCGTGTTGACGCACATTGACCAACTGCGTCCATTTCGCGAATGGACGCCCCCGTACGACATCGAACGACCGCAAAATCCCAAGGCCCAGCAGATCCGCGAAGCGGCAGACGCGATTTCTGAAGACCTGCAGATCCCCATCGAGCAAGTCATCCCGGTGTGCCTGGCTCCCGATCAGACCTACAACGTCGATGAAGCCCTGGTGCCCGCCATCATCGAGGCCCTGCCGGAAGCCCAGCGCAGCCGTTACCTGCGTGCGATGCGCGAACATCGCGACGATGCCTATTGGAGTCAACTCTGGGAGCAGTCGCGGAATGCGGGGCGCGTCGTCGCGAAGCTCGGCATCCACGCGCTGCATCAAGCCGGCCGCAAGCTGGATGAATTGGGCCAGAAGATTTCCAAACGCCCGTAGTATGGCCTGTAAGATGGGCACTCTTGCCCGTCTTCGCGGTCGTCCGCGACCTTCGTCTGGCAATCCAACTCGCAATACCAAAAGAGACGGGCAAGAGTGCCCATCCTACGACGAAGAATCCCGGGGCTTGCGCAGCCAGTGCGATCGAGATCGAACCAACACGAAAAAAGGGAGCAGCCATGGGCCGCTCCCTTTTTGATTCTCATTGAATTCAACGCGTCGACGGCAAACTATTCGCCGGGATCAGGTTCGCGGAATGGGAACCGTGCGACGGGGATCAGCGGTTGGGGTGCCATCGGGGTGGCCGATTCGCGGAAGGCGAAGCCGTAACAAATGATTTTGCCCGTCGTCAATTCGCCGACATAGACCACGCTGGACGCGGGCGGAATGTTGCCCGCGGCTGCCAACTGAGCCAGACCGGTCACGATGCAGTAATGAGCTTCCTTCTTGGGATCCGTTCCGAAATCCTGCGGCAAATCGCGGAAGAAGAAGTTGGTGAACGAATTGTTCGTACGGTTCAACACCGCTCCCTTCAAACTTCCCGTCAGAAAGTCCAGTACGAAGACCGCTTCCAAGGTGTCGATCGCGCCGACCTGGCAGGTGGTCATAGCGAACTGAGCATCTCGGTCTGTCGCTACGGCCTTGGCTTGTTCATGCGGCCATAACGTCGCAATTCCCAAACCGGCCACCAAACCAATTACCAACCACACAGTTCGTTTGTCATTGCCGTGCTGATACATTGATCTCTCCACGTTCACCGCGAAAGACAAGTCATCAACTCCCCCGTACCGAGAGAGAGCCACAGACCTGGGAAATGTGAATTACGCCGACTTCCAACGAATCTGATCTTACGCCGTTTTCCGCGGCAAGTCTATCCGCGAATCTGGCAATTTATTAGAGTGAATTCCTCCGCAGGGAATCGAAATGCGACCTGCGAAGCTGAGCAGATTGTGCGGGCGAAATGACTCCGAACTTAATATCCGGTTGATGGGAGGGCGAGGCGCCCGCCGAGCCGCTTGGTCATTCGAGTCCCGGTAGACTTTGTGGCTCAGCGGGTGCCCCGGCCCTCCCATCAACCGCAATCGCGTTTGCCAACGAAATATCGATTTTCGACCTCGAATAAATCCTTCAGGATCCACACAAAATGCGCGCCGCCTACATTCAACAAACCGGAGCCCCCTCCGTCATTCAATACGGCGAACTCCCCACTCCCATCCCCGCGGCCGGTGAGGTCCTCGTCAAGGTTGCCGCCGCGGCAATCAATCCTCTCGACAACTATATTCGCAGCGGAGCGGTCGCCATGCCGTTGCAGTTCCCTTATATCCCGGGCTGCGATCTCGCCGGAACGGTGGTCGAATTCGGGCCGAATACCAGTCGTTTCAAGGTCGGCGACCGGGTTTGGTGCAGTAATCAAGGTCTCGCCGGACGTCGCGGGTCACTCGCGGAATTCGCCGCGGTGGGCGAACAGTGGCTCTATCCGACTCCGTCCGCCCAATCCGATGTCGAAGCAGCCGCTGGAGCGTTGGTGGGCATCACGGCCCATCTTGGCCTGCATCTGCATGTTGGTCTGAAGGCGGGTGAAGTCGTGTTTGTAAATGGTGGAACGGGTGGTGTGGGTTGCGCCGTGGGGCAATTAGCCAAAGCGGCTGGAGCCAAGGTCATCGCGACGGTCGGTTCAGCTGCCAAACAAGAACTCTGCCGCAGCTGGGGTGTCGATCTAGCCATCAATTATCGTGACGCCGACATGGACGCGCAGATCCAAGCCTTTACGAAGCAACACGGTGGCATCCACGTCTGGTTCGAAACTCAACGCGAACCGACGCTCGATCGCGCGATCAGCCTGATGGCGTTTCGGGGCCGCCTGATCTTCATGGCCGGACGCGGCGCACGCCCGGAATTCCCCGTCGGTCCATTCTATGTAAAAGACCTGCGAGCGTTTGGATTCGCCATGTTCAACGCGTCGCCTGCAGAACAACGCGAATGTGCAACCGGCCTCAACACCTTGTTCGAGCAAGGCCGTTGGAAACCGCAAGTCGGTAAGACGTTTCCCCTGTCCGAAGCCGCCACCGCCCATGCGTTTCAAGAGCAGAATACGCTGGAGAAGCAGGGGACTTTGTCGGGGAAGATCGTCCTGATTCCGTAGATCGGATTCAGGAAACGGCTGATGGGATGGTGAGGCTCCTGCCGAACCGCAAGCGTCAATCGAACGTCGCCAAACTTAGCGGTTCGGCAGGAGCCTCACCCTCCCATGGCCGTAATCATGGCTTGTCAGGCCCCGGCGCAACCTTCGCCGGATCAATTTCCAACCCGGTTTTCAGCCGCGAAATATAATCTCGATATTGCTGATCGAGCTGTGTGTAGGCGACCTCGGTCAACTGCATCAGGCTGGGCGGCTTGGCCCTGACCTTGGGGTTGCGATCGTAAACCGCCGACAAATAGGCAATGAATGCGTCCCGGTAGGCTCCATCATCGTGATGCATAAAGAAGTGCGCCAGGCCCGATCCCTGGCTGTAGTTCTGCGACCGGTTCGGATCGGACTGAAACGTGTCCATCCCCATACTGCAGAGTTTCTGCAAGGGGACATAGTAATTGTCGGTCAACAGCCGGTACTGCGCGTTCTGAAACCGGATGTAGTGCGGATCGCCAAGAGAAAACGTGTCCCCTTTGCGATGGAAGGACTCCATGTAGCAGGCGATCGCTTCGATGACCCAGAAATCGGATTCGACACCGACCTTGGGGTTGGTCGTATAGGCCTCGGAAAAGAGTTGATGTGTCGCCTCGTGGAACATCGTCGCCAGGCGTTCTTCCTCCGTGGCTTCCAGATTATGGAAGAAGTGAGCCACGCGCTCATCCGGGATATTACGCTCGCCAGAGAGATAAAGCCCTGAGGTCCCTTTGACCGTCTGACGCAGCTTTTTCTGCAGCCGGATGATGTACTCGTCTTCCGTGCGGTAGTAATGCACGACGAAGGGATCACTCGCCGTGCCCCCTGCCGCCGCAGTATTGAACAGCTTTTTCAATTGATCTGGGGACGACAGGAAACCGGCGAATGTCTGGAAGAAGATGCGGTAAAAGTCTTCCAGATGTCGCCCGAGTTCCACGCCCATTTCCAGGCTGTGGTTGGTATAGATCTTGTAGTGATCGGTCTGAATCACCCAGGCGTGCTGAAAATCCCGCCGGAATTCGGCTTCTCGCGCCGCCGTCATCCACTTGCCGTCGCAGTACCGTTCACCGTTTTCGTAACGCTCGACTTGTTCCTGACGCAGCCAGCCGTATTTCTCGGTCAGGACATGCTTCTTCTTCAGCATCTTTTCGGCGTAGATTGTGACCCACTCGTTCCCATACTGCGAATACCCCAGCAACTTGCGAGCAAACTTGTGGTCGGGATTATGCCGGGCGACTTCCCGCACCAGATCATAGGCGAAGCTGATCATGCCGTTGTCGAGCGCGGTCTTGGCCTTGGCAAATACCTTGTCCGCATATTCCTTCTGCAGGGCTCGCAATCGCTGCCGCCAAGTCTTTTCCGCCTCGGGCAGATCCTTGGGAATCTCCAGCTGTACCTGACGCGGCAGGTTCTCGCCCTGCAGCACATCGGGTGGCAACGGCTTCGCCAGTTGACGAACTTCTTTGGCTTCGATCAGCAGGTCGTTGTCATCACAATACTTGGCAATTTCCTCGAGATTGACCGCAAATTCAGCCTGCAGCTCTTTAATTGAAGCCTTGAGTGCGACCTGAAATTTCTCGCGATTCTGCCGTGTCGTCGGGGCTCGAGCATTGAGTACCGAGACATCAATCAGAGGGGCGCAGCAGCACCAGCCGACAACAATCAGACACGCCGATCGCCACCAATTGCTACCGTTCACAGTCCACCCTGATCGCGACACCATAACCTCAATCCGACTCAAGACGCGGCCTCACAGCGGGCAATTTTTTGGTGACTCATCAACAGAATTGATTCTAGATCGTTTTGAGCTTTGGGAAAAGATGGGTTTAGAGGTTTGGGATGTGGGATTGTTCATGTCAGTTTTCGGTATTGGATTACAAGCTCGAAGCGCAAGCGAATGCGTTCCTTGTGATCATTCGTGAATGGACTCGTCGCACCCCATTCCAGCGAATCGACCGGCTGGTTCAAGGTCTTCCCCCGGTCACGACAGCACGTCGAGCACTTTCACTGGCCAGCCAGACCTTTTCCGCACATCAGGACCGACCTCAATCCTCTGGCACTGGATTTAAGGTGGCTTACGGCGGGTGGATTGGTTATCTTCAGATCACTTCTGTATGAATCCATTCGGATCGCTCACTTGTCGACTTTGGTCTAACGCCCTATTTCGTCTAGGAATCCCCACCGTGAAGCATTCCTGCGCCTGCTTTTTCATGCTCCTGTCGACCGTGTTCCTCTCCGGGTGTGGCCTGAGTTTCCAGGATTTCTCCTCGCCGGACGGCAGCTATTCCGTCAAGATGCCCGGCAAGCCGTCCAAGACAGCGACTCCGGGAGTTGACGGTGAAGCCTGGGAAGTCGCCACAGGACGTTGGAATTTTGGCGTGGTCAAAGTCAACCTGAAGACAATGAGCGGCACGCTCGATACCGCGCAACAAGCCACGGCAGTCGAACTGATGGTGCAAGGGATGGCTTCGGCTTTTAAAGCCACGACCAAATCCTCGACAGCCACCAACCTTAATGGATTTCAGGGCAAAGAGGCCGAGTTCGCCATCCCGGCCGGTGCCAATCTCGCCACAGGAAAACCAGAACCGGCATCGACTGCCGTATTGCGCTGCTATGTCGTGAATTCGGCGATATTCGTCGTCATGGCCCGTTCCAGTAATGCGATCACCAAGGATTCCCCAGAAGTTAAGACCTTCTTTGATTCGTTTAAGCTGAACGCCACCTCGAGTTCGCCGCCTGGAGGAATGGCCGGAATGCCGGGAGCGGCGCCCTCCGCTGGTACGGCAATGCCCGTTCCAGGAGCGAGTCCCACCGGGATGCCTCCGCCGAATCCGAGTGCCATTCCGCCAGGGACTCCCTTTGCCGGGGCCAATCCCGCACCGGTCTCAACACCCATCCCACCACCAGGCACTCCTCTGCCCGGCACAGCCCTTCCTCCCGGTACTGCCCTTCCTCCCGCAGCCGTACCGCCGGTAAATGGTGGCGCGCCACTCGCTGGTGCCAATCCGATTCCGCCTGCTGGATTGGGCGCCGCCGCGATCCCCCCGCCGGCAACGCCCCCTGGTACTCCGGCCCCGGGAGCGATTCCCCCCGCCGGAATTCCCAATGGTGGCAATCCCGGCCAGACAGGGAACGGCACTCCCCAGTTCACTGGCACACCCGTCACAGCAGAAACCAAGCTGATTGTCGGCGACGCGGTCCAGGTCTACTTCAACAACCAGTGGATCGATGCAAAAGTGACGCGACTCAGTCCCAATGGCGGCCCAGTGCAAGTTCGCAGCCTGACCAAACCCCCGGTCTGGGAAGTCGTCCCCCGCAACCTCATGCAGAAGACGGGGAGTTCCGACGCGCCCCAGGTTGCCGCGAACGATTCCCCGCAGACCGATGCGTCAGCCCTGCCCAACTCAAAGGCCGCCGGCGGTTCCGATTCGAACGACTCGGGCCTGCCCAATTCGAAAGTTGCCGCGAAATCCCGGTCGTCAGCCTTGGCAAAGCCGGCCAGCGATTCGAAGCCTGAAACCGCCAAGAGTGCGGGTACAGTCAGCCTGGACGGCGCGTCCGTGGACGAGTTGATCAAGATCATCGGTAAGAAAGGTGAGCATCGCAAGATGCAGGCCGTGGAGAAGCTGCGCGACCATTCCGAGGCGGGCCCCAATTCCGAAGTGGCCAAGAAGATCGTCGACCTGTTGAAGACAGATGAACTCATCGTCCGCGGCGCCATCGCCCAAGCCCTGGAAAAATGGGCCTCCCCCGAGATCCACGATGCCGTCGTCAAGAACCTGACCGGCGGCACAGCCGAGGTGCGGCAATCGATGATCAGGATCCTGGCCGCCAGCAATGCCGACGATGCCGCCGAGCGAATCGCTCAAAACCTGACCGACAAAGACGACCGCAAAGTCGCCGTGGAAGCTCTAGTAGGCCTGGGTGAACCAGCCCAGGGAGCGGTCATCAAGATGCTCAACCACCGCGACTCCAAGGTCAAAACGGCCGCGTGTGAAATCCTGCAACAAATCGGCTCGGCGGATGCAATCACCGCGCTGACCAAAGCCACCAGTGACTGGTCCGGCACAGAACGGCTGGCGGCCCGCAAGGCGCTGAAAACGCTCGAAGCCAAGAAATAGATGGCCATCGAAAATACCCCAACGGGCTATGAAAGATGCGACTTCTTAGGCGAGCGTCCGGCGTAAGCCGGATGGTTGTCTTGCATGTCATGACGGCCGGGGACGTTGATTTGCGCAACCCGCTGGACAAATATCGTCAAGGGTTTAGGAAACTCGCAAACTACCATCCCGCTCACGCGGGACGCTCGCCTGGGAAAATCTGGCACTGGTCGGATAAACTACTCGAACAATGCCACTACCAATCGATCTCTGGCTCATTCACCCCGAAGAACGCATGTGCGACGCCTTCCGGTCGCGTTTTGAAGGCCTGCCCCGCGTCACGGTCATTCAAAGCCGCTTCGAAGACCTCCCGCCGCACGATTGTTTCGTCACGGCGGCGAATGCCTTCGGCATCATGAACGCCGGCATTGATGCCGCGGTGATCCACTTCCATGGCGAAGACCTGATGCGGCGCATTCAGTACCGTATCATGGATACGTATCTCGGCGAACAGCCCATCGGTACCTCGTTCATCGAGCCCACCGGGAATCCTCAATATCCGTTTGTCGCACATTCCCCGACCATGCGTGTCCCGGGCTCGATCTCGGGAACCGACAAGGTCTATGCCGCCACGTGGGCCTCACTGCTAGCCGTGTATCAGCACAATGTCAGCAGCGAGGACAAGATCGACTCGGTGGTCTTTCCCGCAATGGGTGCCGGCTTCGGAGGCGTTCCGTATCTGGAAGTGGCTCGGCAGATGGCTGTTGCTTATCGACACTATCTGGATCCACCGCATCGAATGGATTGGGATATGGTGATCGGTCGGCAAAAAGCCATTTGTTATGACGGCAAGCAACAAGTCGTGAATTGACGGACTTGGCTCGAGGGGGTGGCATATGCTGACCTCAAGCATGACCTTGATGGCAACCTTCGAATTCTATGGCACTTGCACAACATTAAGGACAGACATCAGCCCTGCCCCGACTGCAAACACATTACCGAGGAGCATCCTGTGTTTCGCAAATTGATGAGCCTGCTCTTGCGCGCTGATCTGCAGCCTAGCATCGCCTGGTCCGAAATCGATTCCATGGAGATTGTTGCGAGGCAATTCGTGGAACTGCCGGCGCCGGGATCGCGCACTCGAACGCAGGAACAAGTGCTGTGCACTTCCGGGGAGATGTTTGTCCTCTTCAGTAAGTGTCACGATTCCGGAGGCCTCTCGCGAATTCGATTTTCTCGAAACCTCGATGGTCACCGGATGAAGCTCACGGAGTGGATGCCCCTGCCAACCCCGATCTATCGACTTCGCCTGTGGCCGATTGATGGCGCATCAACCATGTTCGATAACACGTCACCAACCTGGTTTGGATTGTGGCGAAACGAACCGCCGTTCAGCCCAGGTTCCGACATTTGTTTTATCGATAGCACTGATCGCCAATTGTTGAGCGATCTGAGATCCAAACTGTTGGACGGCAATGTTCCCGATTCACTGCGTGTGGAAGAGGAAAGGCAAGAGCGATTCAAGAGTCTCTCAGAGAAGGAACAGAGGGCAGAATTTGCCGCTCAGTTGTTACAGGCCCGAGCAGCAGCCCATCGCCAGATCGAACTGGCGCTTCCGAATATGGGCCCCGTGCCCGAAGAGTTGAAGCCCGCGTTTGAGAAACTCAATACGAGAATCCGGGACATCGAGCGAGCTGCGTCGAAAGATTCTGTCGATGGAATTGGTCCGGAAAAATCACCAGATTCTTAATCGATTGGGGCGTCACGCCCCCCGAATAAACAACCACGCCAGTCCTCCGACGGTGACCGCACAACCGTAGACGATCCCAAATCGCCACACCCAGGGATGATCCACCCAATTCATCGACCAATTGATTCCCCACTTCAAGATCTGACGTTCAAATAAACCAAGCTGCGGATCGTCCAATTTGTCGGTCACGAATTTTGACGCATAAAAATGGCGCAGCAATCTGACAATTTGACGGTGAAAAAATATCGACATGATCAAGTTGGAGACGCCGATCACCAACACAATCCACGGTCCCCATTGCTGAAGAAAACTGAGGAATTGCGGCATTGGGACAGAACTCTGAAACGGAGCGATAGAGAATCGATTAGGGGCGGGCGAGGGGGTGATTTGAACCACGAATCATACGAATGACACGAATCCTAAAGACGGACGGCTGTCCCTTTGCATGCAGTTTTCAGGATTTCGATTCGTGTCATTTGTGTGATTCGTGGTCCACACTCTTTTGATCAACGGAATGTTTTGTAAGCCGTTCTAGACTAATTCCGGCAACGGTCGATGGTCACCAACCAGATATTGGGGCCGTCCTGCCAAATCATTGAATTGCGTCGTGCCGACGTCAATTCCCAACTGGTGATAAAGCGTCGCGAACACGTCGCGGAAATGAACCGGACGGCTGAGCGGCACTTCTCCCCAGCGGGTGCTCGAACCGATGACCTGGCCGTGGCGCATGCCGCCACCAGCCAGTAACGCGCCGGCCACATTGGGCCAGTGGTCTCGGCCGGCATTGCGATTGACCTTCGGGGTGCGGCCGAACTCGCCCCAGGCGACTACGGCCACGTCGTCCAGCAGCCCGCGTTCTTCCAGGTCTTCGATCAGTGCCGACAGGCCAAGATCCAACAGCGGCAGCGTCCCGCGGGCTTCATTGAAGACATCCTTGTGCCAGTCCCAGTTGTACGCTCCCTGCAGCATTCGCCCGAACGGCCAGCGAGTAAACGCCAGCGTCACGCACCGCGCCCCCGCTTCAATCACCCGCCGCGCCAGCAAGAACTGGTCCAGTAAAGTCTTGCCATCACGCTCAAGGGGGTAGTCCACATCCAGCCCATAACGCCGGCGAGTCCGGCTGTTTTCGCGGCTGAGGTCCAAGGCTTCGGCCAGGCGCGGTGATGTGAGGACCTCAAACGCCTGACGGTGGAATTCTTCGATGCCGTCGGTCAGGCCCTCCTGATCCACCTGGCGACGGAAGCGATCAAAGCTCGCCAGCAACGCCCGCCGGTCCGACAGCCGATCCAAGCTGACTCCATTGAGCATGATGTTCCGACGATCGACCGCCTGCACTTCAAATCCCGCATGGGCGGCCCCCAGGTAGCCCGGCTGGGTCGGCGGCGTCCGCAGGATGAAACGAGCGTCAGGACCGAGGGGCGTCAAATCCACGCACGGCGGAACACCCAGCACGCGCGGCCCGAATTGCCGCGACAGCACCGACCCCATCGACGGCCAATCTCCGGGCGGATAACCGGGCACTATAGCCGAGGACGCCATCGGCGGATGCGACTCCCAACCGGTCGAACACCAATGTGTGTTGTGATCGTCGCGAGCCCCCATCAGCGAACGGATCAGGGTCAGCTTGTCAGCCATACCAGCCAGACGCGGCAATAGCTCGCAGATCTCGGTGCCCGGCACATTGGTTGCAATCGGCCGGAACTCACCGCGGATTTCCGACGGTGCTTCAGGCTTCAGATCATACATGTCCAAGTGAGACGGCCCGCCCGGCAGCAGCACCATGATGATGCCTTTGGCCGCACCGGACGCATTCCCAGTTCGGCGAATGCCACTTTGCGCTTCCGACCGCAAGATCTCCGGCAGTGCGAGCCCCCCCAGCGCCAGTCCGCCAATTTGCAGACAATTGCGGCGCGAGAGACCATCACACGCAGTCGATTTCGGTCCACCGATATTCAGCATGTTCCAAATCTCGAGCGGCCATGTTTACATCAACAACTATTGATATATCTGATTTGGGGGACAACTGCAAATATTTTTGGCTTCGAAAGAGTTACGTCATTGCAATCCGGGCCTGCAGTTCTGCTAACGAAATCCCGGTCACCAGGAACTTCTTCTGGCTGGACGTTTCGCCTGACACCAACGAAATCTGTGAGCGTTTCAGGTCGAGTCCTTCGGCCAGCACTTCAATAATAGCGGCGTTGGCCTTCCCCTTTTCCGGGGCTTGGGTCACCGAAACTTTCAGTTGCCCGGCGTGCTCACCGGTGAGTGCGTTCTTCTTCGCCCCCGGCTGAGCTCGAACGGGCAGGATGATCCCGGAATCTCGCTGTTCAAGGGCAATCAACGTCCGGTCATTCCTTATTTAAGGCGAGCGTTGGGCGTATGCCCAATGATTGTTTGCGACGTGGAAATGTTCGCGTGCATCCCATTAGTCCTATAAGGACCATCGGTCCCATCTGTCCCATCAAAAGCGATGGGACAGATGGGGCCAATTAACAGCAATGACTCCGCCGAACTCAGGACATCATTTCGCCGCGGCAACCTTCACGCCGCTGAGCGGGTGCTGAGTCACCGCTTCCCAGGCCAATTCCTGCAGCAGCAAATTCAACTTGTCGTCCCATTCCGGCTTCTTGGCGGCGGCCAAGGCCTGCGGCATTGGCAGGCCGACTGGCGAACGCTGATAGATCACCGCAAAATGGCAGTACGAAACCAACAGTTGCAGTGGTGCGGTGGCATGACCGATGGGGTCTGTGAACAGGTCTTCCTGCTGCTTCAGTCCGGGTACTTGCCCGGCAATAATCTTTTCTCGCAGGGCAATAATCGCCTGGCCCGCCGGCACCACGAACAACACCTGCTTGCCAAATTTCTTGTTCAGCTCGACGACATGCTCGTCCATCGACTTGAAGTAGGGTGCGTGCAGCTTGCGCAGGTCGTCGGCCGTCGGGGCGTTGTGATCGACCTTGGCCGGGCGCTGTTTGAAGGTCGTGTCATAGATGTCGAAGGGCAGCCAGAATTCTTCAATCGTCACGCGAATGTTCGGGTTGCCTTCCAGGGCGAGCGTGGCGAATTTCTCAATGCCGTCATCGGGCAGATGGATCGGCGCGAGCGTCAGGACATCCGCCTTACCGCTTTTGAGAACTTCTTTCGACTTGAATTTGTCGTCCGCCACATCCCAGTGCTGAATGACACGCGAACCGCCGATCGAGGACAGGCCGACCAGCACATGGTCCTTGATGCCGGCAGCTTTCGCCATCTGCGCCAGTTGGCCCGGCACAAACACGTGAAAACTATGCCCCGCCGAATACACCCGCAAGCCCTTCTCAATGGGTTTCGTCGCGGCCGCGTCCTCGGCAACTGCCACCGTGGGCGGGCTGGCCAGGAACGGGATTCCCGTCGTCAGGCAAATCGCCAGAGCGGCCGCCGTTAAAGTTCGGCACCATCGAGTTCGTAGAGACATGTTGAAAATCCTTGAAGCAGGACAAAGTGAGTCGAAGTCTCACGGTGAGCGCCGGCCGATCAAGCGAGACTCGCTGAGTGCGGCCATGATACTGTGGCGAGGAGTTGTAAATCCATCGTCGTGCTGATGTCATCACTTTTGATTCGCGTCTCTTCGTAGGCGAGCGTCCGGATGGTTGTCAGCGACTTACAAGAAACGCGACAGCGTCCATACCCACGGACAATCAGGCGAGCCGGGCCGAATTAAAGAATGTGGGTAGCCCCCGGAATCAATTCGCATCCCCTTTCCAACCCGCATCACAAACTGATCAGCTATTTGTCAGGTGCTTCGCCGACTACAATTACCAGACGCCGTTGGCGACGTATTATCTGCCATTCCACCGAGTTTTTCGGAATCACATTGAACGATGGCTCTCGAATCATTTCATCCTTTGATTCAGCGGTGGTTTCAGTCGCGATTTGCAGGTCCCACCGAGCCGCAGCGTGAAGGCTGGCCCCATATCGCGGCCGGTCGCGACACGCTCATTGCCGCGCCGACGGGCTCCGGCAAGACCCTGACCGCCTTTCTCGCCGCGATTGACCGGTTGCTTAAACTGAGTGTCGCGGGCGAATTGCATGATACTCTGCGAGTCATCTACGTCTCGCCGTTGCGAGCCTTGTCCAACGACATGCAGCGTAACCTGCAGACGCCCCTGGACGAAATCTTCGCTCTGGCCGCGCAGGAAGGATTGGAAATCGCCCCGATCCGTGTTGGATTGCGCACCGGCGATACGCCAGCCAAAGACCGGGCGGCGATGACTCGCCGGCCACCGCATATTCTCGTCACGACGCCCGAATCGCTCTATCTGCTGCTGACGGGCAAAAAAAGCCGCGAACGCATGCGACACGTCGAGACGGTCATCGTCGATGAGATCCACGCCCTCGTGCGAGACAAGCGTGGCTCGCACTTATCGCTGTCGCTGGAACGTCTGGTGGCCCTGTGCGAGCGGCCTCCGCAACGGGTGGGGTTGTCCGCGACCCAGCGACCGATTGAACTCACCGCCGAGTTCCTGATCGGAGCCCGCCCCGTGGCCGACGCTGCTAGCGTCGGCGTCCAAGTCGCTACTGATACTCTAGATCAGAATACAAATGCCGATGCTGGCAGCGTCGGCCACGGGACGCTGCCGACTTCCAACGGTAAATCTAAACCTGCAACGAAACAACGTTCATTATTTTCAGACGATGACATCGAGCCGCTTGCCGCCGTCTCTCAACCGCTCTTTCCGCCAATCCAGCCGATTGGCCAATCTGTTGCCGAGCGTTGCGTCATCATCGATGTTGGCCACCGCCGGCAACTTGACCTCGCTATTGAAACGCCCCTCACCGAAATTGGTGCCGTATGCACCCATGAGCAATGGGCCGAGGTCCATGAACAGATCATCGAACTGATCAAGGCCCATCGCAGCACGCTGATCTTCGTCAACACACGGCGTCTGGCGGAACGCGTCACCCATCAGTTGTCGGAACTGCTCGGTCCCGATCAAGTCAGCAGCCATCACGGCTCGTTGTCGGCGAAGTCACGGCAGGATACCGAACTGCGATTGAAATTCGGCCAGCTCAAGGCGGTCGTCGCGACAGCCTCATTGGAACTCGGGCTGGATGTCGGCTACATCGACCTGGTGATTCAAATCGGATCACCACGCGCCATCGCCACATTCCTGCAACGCGTGGGCCGCTCGGGGCACGCCTTGGGCTTAATCCCCAAGGGACGGCTGTTTGCCCTCACACGCGATGAATTAATCGAATCGATGGCGGTCATCCGAGCAGTACGACAGGGGATCCTCGACAAGATTCTCATTCCGGAAGCGCCGCTCGATATTCTGGCCCAGCAGATCGTCGCCGAGGTCGCTCATCAAGACTGGCAAACGGATGACTTGTTCGCCTTAGTCCGCCGAGCTTATCCCTATCGAAATTTGCCGCGGGCCAAGTTTGACGCGATTGTGCATATGCTGAGCGAAGGGATCGCGACCGCGACCGGCCGCAGCCGCATCTATGTCCATCACGATCAAGTCGGCCGTCGCCTGCGGGCTCGCAAAGGAGCAGGCATTGCCGCCGTGATGGGAGGCGGGGCGATCCCTGAAATCGCCACGTATCGCGTTGTCGCTGAGCCTGATAACACGGTCGTCGGCAGCCTCGACGAGGACTTCGCAGTCGAGAGTACGCGTGGGGATGTGTTTCTGCTGGGAAATACATCCTGGCGGATCATGAACGTGCGCGGGGGCGACGTCAACGTGGTCGATGCCGGCGGCGCACCACCGACTATCCCCTTCTGGTTTGGCGAGGCACCCGGCCGGACTCTCGAGCTGTCGGCCGAAGTTTCTCGGCTGCGCGAGGATCTCTCGGCCCGTGTGATCGATCCGGTGGAAGCGGAAAACTGGCTCGTCGCGGAAACCTCCTGCAAGCCTGAAGCCGCGAAGCAAACAGTGCTGTACGTCACCGCGCAGAAGGCCGCGATTGGACTGGTGCCGACTCAAAAACAAGTCGTATTTGAACGCTTTTTTGATGAGAGCGGCGGTATGCAGCTCGTGATCCATGCCCCGTTCGGCGGCCGCATCACGCGGGCCTGGGGTATGGCCATGCGCAAGCGGTTCTGCCGTTCGTTCGACTTCGAACTGCAGGCGACCGCCGACGATGACGGCATCATTCTGTCGCTCGGCCCGCAGCATAGCTTTCCCCTGGAAAGCATGTTCGCGATGCTCAACCCGCAGAATGCCCGCAACCTGCTGGAACAAGCGGTCCTGGCGAATCCCATGTACCAGACCCGTTGGCGGTGGAATGTGATCCGCGCACTGCAGGTCATGCGAAGCTCCGGCGGTAAGAAGGTCCCGCCGCCGTTGCTGCGATTTCGTTCGGACGATTTGCTGACCGCCGTCTTCCCCAAGCTGACCGGCTGCAAGGAGGAGATCGTCGGGGACATCCCGGTTCCCGACCATCCGCTCGCGCAGCAGACAATGGAAGACTGCATGTTCGAGGCCCTCGATATTCAGGGTTTGCAGGATGTTCTGCAGCAAGTGGTGGGACATGACATCACCCTCGTTCCGCGCGACACGCGAGAGCCTTCCCCCTTCTGCTATGAGTTATTGAACGCGAATCCGTATGCCTTCCTGGACGGGGGCGAACTTCAAGAACGCCGGACTCGCGCGGTCAACACGCGACGTTCACTCACGGTCGAAAGTGTGAGCGATCTGGGACGCCTTGATCCGCTGGCGATTGAACGTGTACGCCGCGAGGCCCAGCCACTGATCCGCGACGCCGACGAACTGCACGACGCGATGTTGAGCCGCATTCTGTTGCCGCTCGAAGAGGGTGAAGTTTACACCCCGTGGTTCAATCAATTGGCAAATGCCGGACGGGCAACAACTGTCACCGTGACGGCGCCAGAACCGGAGCACGCTCCGTCACCGCGGACTCGAACGTATTGGGCTCCGACCGAGCGTTTACCCGCGGTGCGAGTGGCCTATCCCGGCGCGGAGCTCGGCAAGGAACTTCCCGTTCCTGAAGGAGTGCAAGCGGATTGGACCGACATCGACGCACGAATCGCACTCGTTCGCGGATATCTCGATTCCTGCGGCCCGACGACCGCTGCGGTGGTTGGGGAGCTACTCAGTCTGCCTGAACGCCAAGTATTCGCCTGCCTGGAATACCTCGAAGGCGAAGGGGTCATTCTGCGCGGACGGTTTACTCCCGAGGGAGTCCGCTTCGTCGGCGAACAGACGCTGACCATTGAACACAGCCGGCCGGAAGAAGACGCTGAGCAGCCGGCAGCCGATCCACCCATTGAATGGTGTCATCGAAGGTTATTGGCCCGTATTCACCGCCTGACCTTGGAAGGCTTGCGGAAAGAAATCGAGCCCGTCGAGGTCGACACCTTCATACGCTTCCTGATGCGGCATCAGGGACTTGCCGCTGGAGGGCGACTGACCGGCACGAACGGCGTCTATCAAGTCCTGGGACAACTGCAGGGAATTGACGTCCCCGCCGTCAGTTGGGAGCGAGACTTGCTTCCGGCCCGCGTCGAAAAATATCAACCGACGTGGCTCGACGAACTGTGTCTGACCGGCGAAATCGGCTGGGGGCGAATCTTCCCACCGAAGCGCGATCCCGACCGCAGTCGTCCCATGGCCAGCCTGACGCGAGTCGCGCCGGTGTCGATTTTCTTGCGGGAAGACATTGTCTGGTTAACCGCCCGCAGCCCGGTGCTGGATCCGCAAACCCTCAGCAGTCCGGCGCAGGAATTATTCGAACTATTGACAGCCCGCGGGGCCATGTTCGCGGCCGACATTTTGTCCGCGACTCGATTATTACCGGCTCAATTGGACGACGTGCTGGGTGAATTGATTACGCAAGGCTTCGTCACCGCCGACGGATTCGGTGGCTTGCGCCGACTCATCGCCAGCAAGTCGTCCACTAACGGCCGCGATTCGCACGGACTGCGCCGCGGGGCCGTTCGCACACGGCAATCCACCTCGGGAGTCGGCCGCTGGTCCCTCTGGCGAACAGCCGCCGATCCCGCACTGGCCCCGGAATCGCTCACCGAGCAATGGGCCTGGCAACTGCTCAGGCGTTGGGGAGTCATGTTCCGCGACTTGTTGACACGCGAAGCCGGCGCCCCGCAATGGTGGGAATTGGTCCAAGTCTACCGCCGACTGGAAGCCCGCGGTGAGATTCGCGGTGGCCGCTTCATTACGGGTGTTGCCGGAGAGCAGTTTGCATTGGGCGATACCATTCGGACCCTGCGTCAACTACGAGATGAACCTGGCGAACAGGAACTTGTGGTGATTTCCGGAGCCGATCCGCTGAATCTGGTGGGGATCATAACTCAACACCCTCGAGTCATCAGCACGGCCTCCAACCGCGTCGCCTATCTCAACGGCAAGCCGCTGGCGGCATTGCAAGGGGGAGAAGTTCTTCGCTTCAGTGACATCCCGCGCGAGATTGAAAAAGTCCTTGCGGAGAAGTTCCGGTTGGAGTTTATGGAAGATTCCGTTCTGGCTCCGGAGGTCACTCCACCTGCTGTTGATAATGTGCCGCCTCCGGTTCCCCCCAGCGTTCCTCGCGATAGCAAGCCTAAACGAGCGAGCGGGCCCAGATATCCCAATAGCATTCCGCGACCGCGGATTTCATGATAGTCGTTGATCGCTCCGCGATCAAACGTCTTCGTCCGTAGGATAGGCAGCCTGCCTGTCGACTAATATTTCTTGAATGGACAGGCAGGCTGCCTATCCTACGACAACTCCAATCGCACTCTAGCCCGTCGGCCGATCGACGAAGACGTATGATCGCGGAGCGATCAACGACACTCACCGTCCGCCGCCTTCGCCTAGAACGCCGCCTTGGCCTTAATTCCCTGCGTCTTGTTCTGCAACAGGCCGCGGTAGTTGTCGCGTTGCAGACGGTTGATGCCACCGTTCTGCTGACGCAAACCTTCCAGCAACGAATCCTTCCCATCGGTCTCTCGGCGAGCCTCGCCGGGCTTTCCTTCGCCCTTCTGTTCGACCTGTTGTGACGGCACAGCCACTGTCCCCAACACCGTCTTACCGCGGAAGAACGCATAGCGATTCGCGTCCGTCTTGGCGATGACGGTGCTCGTCCCGTTGATGCCATCTGCCACAAAAATCCCGCGCAGATCGGTTTGACCCGATTGGAAATGATCGTTCGCGCTGCCGATGACTTTCACATGAACCGCGTGAGCGTACTTGTCGGCGACGGCATCCTTGACTGTGACGCGGACCCGGCCACTCGTCGCATCTTCTTGAACTTCCAAAACTAACGGGCTGACGAGAACCAGACCGCTCGTATAAAGATTGTCACCCTGGCACACCACCAGATAGGCTCCTTCTTCTTTCAATGGCAGTTCGAGTTCTTGTTCGCGGTCGCGGTAGTCTTTTCCTTCACCCAACTTCACCGTCAGGTCGTGATAGGGGCGAATACCAGCCAGATTGATCGCCGTGATCCGACTGAGGTTGCGATTGAGCAACCCGAACTTTAACAAGTCGATCCGATAGACCTTGATGGTCGCCCCGGTCACGTTGCGGAACTTGAGCGGCACCTTGCCTGGAGCTCCAGGTTTCACCGTGGTGACTTCGGGCAGCGACAAGTCTTTGCGAGTGAAGAAATCAATCGCTTCCTTGGCATCGGCAAACCGGTCTTTCACCCGATCATATTCGCCAATCGCTTCGGCGGCTTTACCCAGGCTGTGATAGACTTGGCCCATGATGTAGATCGACTGCCAGTGATTGACGGCCATCGTTTCGGCCTTCGTCTGGGGATCGACCTTCTTCCAGTCGGCCACCTTACGGCACATTTCGAGAGCCGCCGCATGTTTGCCTTGGGCAAACTGGCTGTAACCGATGACATACCAGAAGCTGTCAAGCAACTTGCTGTCGGGATACCGTTTCGCAAACTGATCACATCGAGCGATGACATCCGAGTATCTTTCGAGATCCAGCAACGCATTGGCCAGCGAGAAACTCGCCTGATCCGCAGCGGGGTCGGTCGGCCACGTCGCGATGAAGTGATCGAGCATCTGGACCGACGTGGCGATCAAATCAACGCGAGTAAGCCCCGCCTCACGCAACCGAGCGTTCTGCGCGGCTTCGGGAGCCTTACCATAGACTTCCTGGGCCAAAGCATAGGTGGATGTCGCGATGTAAGGCTCAGCCGGATAGGCCCGCAGCAGTTGTTCCATCACCTGGACCGACCGCAGGAATTCGCCCCGTTCATCGAGGAATCCAGCGATCTGGCTTTCCCGTTGGAATCCGGCTTCGAGGGTCGCTCGATAGACCAGATAGCTGCGTTCGTATTCGCCAAGTTCGCGATAGGATTCAGCAACCTTGAGGATATTCTCGAACGAGACTTCTACCTCTGGCAGTTTTTCCTTGATCGTTTCGAAGTACTGCACGATGTCGGCAGGACGGTTCGCCGACAGTGATGTCTGGAAGAGCATCTGCACGACCTCACCATAGATGTCGCTCAACTTATAAGCCTTGAAGAGCCGGCTGAGATGTGTATCGGCGAGCACGAAATCCCCGCGGGCGAAGTAGCGTTTGCCGAATTCGTAATCTTCTTCCGGAGTCAGCTTGTACTCATCTTTGGAAGCGACGCCACGCGGCAGAACGGTCAGCGGGTCAGCTTTGGCCACGCGGAACTTCGCCGGGTTATAGAAGCTGCGAACGACCGCGGGACGACGCAGATAGCGGCCCGGCACATAGCCGACCACATCAAACTTGATCCGCCCCGGTTGGAAGCGGTCGCCCAGGTAGAAGGTGATCGAGCTCGGGCCGACTTCGTAGCGCTCGAACTGCCCGGTAATCGTTTCCGTCAGTACCGACACGCCGGCCGGCAACGGTTCTGTATAGATCAAATACTGACGGTGTTCGTTCGGCAGATTCGAGGCATTAGAACGCCAGATATCGACCGTGACTTCGCCCCGTTCGCCAACAGGAACTTGCGTAAAGGGACTGCTGAAATGTTGATACGGAGCATGCAGATGATTGAATCCGCGCGGGATGACTTCGCCATCCAGCATCCGGTGCGCGGGCTCATAGACGCGATTGATATTCATCGTATATTGGTCTTCAGTACTCTCGGCAGCGGCCGACGGCACGAAACCCGTCAGAATGGCGCTGTAGCTAAACTGGCCTCGCCCTTCGATGTCGAGGTTCACCCGTTGCGGCTTGTCCGCCACCAGGAATTTCGCGGGAATCGGGACCGAAGCACTCGGCTGAGTGCTAGGATCGACCGCCAGCTTGGTCACTAATTTGTCATTCACAAAAATCGACAACGTGTACTTCTCCGGAACAAGTTTGGCTCGACCAAACCAATCGGCCAAAGCCATCACGATCGGTCCGTTCGCCTTCTCAGGCTGCCAGCGAGATCCCATGCGGGCTCCCAACAACCAGTTGGCGATCTCCTCAGATCCCGGCGCGGCCGGAGTGAGTGCATTCAAGGCCAGCAGATACAGGCCGCGCACTTCGGCGCCGGAGTACATCCACGGCATACAGCCCGCTAGTCCCTTGTCTTCGATGGCTTGAGCAGCGGGCAAGGGCAGCAGCTTGGACTTCGCCAAGGCGAGTACTTCGCCCGCCATGGGCTTCCGATCCATCGCCAGTAGTGCCAGGCTGAGATGCACCAGTGCCGACGCATTCAAATCGTTACGCAAGCGATGCAATCGATTGAGATGTGCAAAGTCACACGCCCCGGCTTCTGCCAGACCATGCAGCACGATCGCTCGATTTTCGTGATCGTCTTCCGTGCTGTTCGCGAATGCCGATTGGAGATATTGAATCCCCTTGTCGAAACTTTGTTGCGGTACTGCAAACCCAGATTTCCGAGCGGCAGACATCGACCAGACCACGCGACTACTGAGATAGCGATCGGGCTGTTCGGCCTTGGTGACGCCAGACCAACTCCAGCCGCCATCTTCACGCTGGCTGCTGATCAACAGGGCCAGTCCGGCCTGGACCCGACCCGCGAGTTCCCGAGCTTCGGGGACATTGGAATGCCGGCTTTGACCGAGCATCTTAAGCAGGCTGACTCCGCCCAAGACATCGGATACGGCACGTTCGATATTGCTGCGCGGTGCGTAAGCGGACCGCTCCCAATTCCCCGAGGCTCCGCCCAGAACGGCTTCCAGCAGAGTGCGATTGACGCTCGGTCCGATCAACAATTCCAGCGACGGTTGTTGAGCCTTCACGTTGTCCGGGAACTTGATCTGGAAAGACGTATTTTGAGCCGATGTACCACCCGCCGTGGCATAGACGGGAATGCCGTCGGGTTCAATCGCAACAGTCCGACTCAGGCTGTCCTTGAGTTCGCCGCTTGTGACTGTCAATTCGAAATCAGCCTTCGTCCCCGCGGTGATCGTCACCGGGAAGCTGACTTCCGAAATACCGGGGACCTTGGCGTCGATGACTTGTTTCAATTCGGTTGACGCATCGCCGATCGTCGTCTTCAACTTGACTTCGATCTTGGCGTCCTTCAACACGGCGTTATGAACTTCCACCAGAACTTGCCCCTGATCTCCCACGACATAGGCCATCGGCGTCTGAATCTCTGCAAACAAATCTTCCTTAGTAATCAGTTCCGCTTCCGCCTTACCCGCCAGTGCGACCTTATTAATTCCCTGCGACTTGATCACCCAGGCCGTCGACCGATCCGGCATGACCAGCGTGACGACGGCTTTCCCCGCGGCATCCGTGAGTAACAACGGATTCCAATAGCCGGTCTCGGCCGCTCGCTGGGCTGTGACCAGTTGCATGCCGTCTTCGGCCAGACGTTTGAGATCGTTGACCGAACGGCCGTTGACGACCTGCAGTTCTCCGGAGTGATTCAAACCATAAAGTGGCGTTTGCGAATTCGACAGGACTTTGAATGCCCAGGCGTCATCAACCCCGTTTGCGACCGCGGTTCCGTCCGAGTAATTCGCGACGGCCTCGTTGATCTCGGCGAATGAATAATCACGTTGGCTCTGAGTCTGCTCGATCCTTAACGACAGTGTTTGTTGTTCCCATGAGAGAGTTCCTCCTTCGCCGTCCACGGATTGCCAATCCCCATTCGCGTCCCCCAACTTCAAGGAACTGTCCTTTTTGTTGACACCACTTCGGCGACGGAAGGCGGAACTGAGAGAACGCTTGGCGTCCGCCGCGCCTTTCGCTTCGCCAGCGGCCTGCTCCTCCAACAGTTCCTCGGTTTCGGCATCTTGCAACGCATTTTGATTCGCGGCTTCTGCCTTGTCGGCCCGGCCAAACCCAAGCCCCACGGCCTCCTTTCGCTTCTCGGACTGTGCCTTCTTGCCGGCCATTCTGCCCCCCATGCCACCACCACCAACACCACCAGTCGGCTTGCTCGCCGCCGCGCTCTCTGGTCCGTTGGCCGCCGCCGGCGCCGCAGGTTGCAGTCGGTCCGAGATCAATTGCTTGGCAGCTTCTTCTGCGGTGGATGTTTTCAGACGTTCCGTTTCCGCGAGGAGAAACTCGTTGATCGGCCGCGTCGAAGGATGGTATTGGAAGGTGCAGCTCGTCATCACGCGACACGAGATTTCCCGTGATCCGCCATTGAAGAACGCGGTGATGGCCGCAGCACGATCAGGGAATCGCTGCAGCAAATTCTTCTGGATTAGTCCCAGCGACAACTCGGTCTGCACCGGTTTGCCCTGGGCATCGGTCACCAGCACTTCCACCGCCACCGGTTCGCCCGGCTTGAGAGTGGTCTTCGCGGGCTTGAGAGTAATCAGCAGCTCGCGAGCCACCCGGAAGTCGGCGCGTGCTTCGTGATACTTGTTGGCCTGCATCACGGCGACGGACAACTGGAAGTTGGGGGCCAGATACTCGGCAAAACTGATATCGAGTGGGTTGGCACCAGTCTTGAGCTCCACCAGTTGATGTCCGAGGACCGTGGCCCCTTCGAACGTCACGAGCGCCAGGGCCGGTTCCTCGCGCCAGTGCAGTTGCACTCGGCCCTGGTCACCCGCTTTGTAATGATGCTGATCCGCCAGAATTCGCAGCCGGACCTGGTCGTCCTGACCCGAAATATAGAGAGGGTGCGAACCGCTGACAGCATGACCAAAACGGTCGGTTCCGGTGGCTCGCAAGATGTAGCGCCCGGGCTTGTCGAGTCGCACCGTGTTCCGCCCTTCGCCCAGTTTGTCGTCGGATTTCAGTTCCTTCGCCGAGAGTCGCGACTCGCCGGTGCCGGTCGCAGTTTGAGTCACTTCGAGGATCTCAAAGTTGAGGGCCGTGGCCACTGGCTTACCGGCAGGATCACGTACCGAAATCGTGGCATCGAACGTTTCACCCGTGACATAGACATCACGAATGGTTTTGATCCCGATTTCGAACCCGCGGGTCGCCAGGAAAATCGTCTCACCCGCGGCCAGATTACGTTCGGGGAAGCTGGCCACTAATTGGACGGGTTGCGCCTCACTATAACGTTGCGTCGGGAGATCGAAGGTGACCTCGCCCTTGGCATCGGTTGTGGCTGTCCACAGTCGGTCATCACCTAAACGATATTGAATCGCCCGACCCGCCAACGGCGATCCGTAGTAGTACTTGAGAGTGAATTTCCCCTTCACGTGTTCGCCGCGATAGTAAACCGTTTGCGGCAGCTCCACGCTGAACTGGATGGGTTCGAGTTGGTATTCTTGTACGATGAAATTCATCTCGTACGCCTGTTCGCGGCCGGGCTGATAGACGTGGACCCGGTACTGTCCCGCCTGCGCTTGCTCGGGCAGTTGCCAGTGGGCGGCGAACGTGCCGAATTCACCAAGTGCCACCTCTTGCGTATCGATCACGCGGCCTTGAGCGTCGTACACATCAAGCTGGTATTTCTCTCCGACTTTATAGGTATAGCGGTCATCAGCGACCCAGCGAATGATGCCTTTCATGTTTACTAATTGTCCGGCGCGATACGCCGGCCGATCGGTATAGAGATACCCTTTGGAGGACAACCCGACCGAGAACTGCAAACCTTCCAGACCAACTTGGCTGCTGGCTGCGTGCTTGTCAGTAAAGCCAAACACTCGCAGGTCCGAGACCGTCTTCAGCTCGTCGAACTTCTGCTGCAGGATTCCGTCTTTGCCCGTCGAGACTTCCGCGAAGACCTTGCTGCCGTCGCTCACCAGGAGCTTGACGTTGTCGGCAGGCTTGCCGGTCAGCATGTTTTCGGCGAACACAAACAGCTCATTGCGTGAGCTCTTCACGATGATGTCGAGATCACTGACGACGACCATCGTGGTGGCTTCGTGGGTTTCACTACTGACGGTGACGGCCGTGACCCCGGGCCCGTCCACAGGGATCTCTACAGACTGTTCTAGCTTGCGATATTGCTCGTAGTTGGCGACGACATGCTCGAGACTTTTGTCAGGATCAATTAAGGCGATATCGAGGGACTCGACGCCTGACGCCAGATGCAGCTTGCGGAAGTAGTCGGTTAGATCGATACGATAAAGTTTTACCGAGACGTTCTTCAGATTCCGCGTGGTGATTTTGATCACCGGCTTTTCGGTACTACGGAATTTGCGTTCGGTGATGATTTCCAACTGTGGCGATGTCAACGCGGCCAACCGCTGTTGGGCCTCACCCTGTGCCGCCCCGGTCACCTTGCGATAGGCCTCAACGGCCTCGGACAGTTTTCCCAGTCGTTCTTCGAGCGTCACGCCAATCATCAGGCTGGCGCGAGAGGCCTCATTAGTATCGGGGTACTTGCTGACGAGTCGCTGCCAGTCTTCCAACGCCGCTGCGAGTAGCTTGTTGATGTCAGCCTGTTGTTCTGCGGTCAGTTTTGCCGGAGCCTTCACTGACGTAGAAATCTTCACCGCGGCGTCATACTGCATCTGACCGAATCGATAGAGGATCAGAGCCACGCGGGGATCGAGCGGATATTTGTTAAGGAACGTCTCCCATGCTTGGCGGGCGGCTGGAAAATCCTGCTGTGTAAATTGCTCTTCGGCCGCAGCAAATTCGGTGTCGATAATCACGCGCTGCACGCCGCTCCATTTGGGATCGGTGGGGAATTTGTCGAGGAACGAGCGCCAGGCGGCGATGGCCTCCGCGAACTTCTTCTGGGCCGCATAGGCCGTCCCCAGCAGGTTCCACGCAGCCGGGATCTGGGGGGCACTCGCATACTGTTCGTTGGCAATCAAGCCCTTCAAAACCGTGATGGCCTGATCGTGCCTTCCGTGATGCAGGTAACTTTGCGCTCGGTTGAATTCCGCTTCTGCAGCCAAAGGGTGCTTGGGAAAATTCTTGACGAACTGCTCCAGCACTTCGACGCCCAGTTCCAAATCACCAATGGTCGGTGGCTGTGGGATGCCGTAGGTCTTGGCCAATCGATAGCTGGCCTCTGCAATCAGCGTCCCGCCCGCTTCCTTCGAGACATCGTTCGTCAGGAAATCTTGCCAGGTCTTCCGAGCCTCGGCCGGCTGACCAGCGTCCAATTGCGTTTGACCAAGTTGAAACAGGGCTTCGGCGGCCAGCTTCGGGGCAGCTCGCTTGGGGCCGGGTGTCTTCGGTTGAGCGTAATTGGCGATAAACTTCTGATATGCGGCGAGGGCTTCATTAACTTGTTTGAGCTCCTGATGGCACCGGGCAATTCGCAGCTCGATCTGCTGCTGCACGGACAGTCCAGGGCGTAGTTGCAATGCCTGTTGATAGTAGTTGAGCGCCTGAGCATAGTCGGGATCCTGCTTGGGTTTCGGCCCGGCGGCGGGGACACCCTCGAAGTAGCGATTCGCAAATTCCAGGTAAATCGCGGTCAGCTCGTCGCGACGACCGGCGGACAACAAACGGTCGGCTTCCGCTTTGTAGATGGCTCCTGCCAGTTGATAGTTGCGTTTCTTGGCCAGGACTGTTGCCTGACCAAATCGCGACCGTGAGAACCACGGCGACTTCGGATAGTCCTTTTCCAGCCGGGCGAATGTTTCGAGCGCCGCGTCGTTCTGGTCCTGTTCGGTCTGAGCTCGGCCCTTGAGATAGAGCAGGTAATCGCCCGGAGTCACCGCCAGCTTGGGGTCAGCTTCGGCCAGAGCGGCATCGATCAGCTTGACTGCCGCCGCAAAATCCCGACTCTGCAAGGCGTCCCGTAGTTCAGCCGAGAGTTTTGGGAGACTGGTAATGGCTGGTTTCTTGATTTCGGCCGGGTTGGTTTCGACACCAAACAACGCTCCGAACAATCCGGCAACCAACGCCACGACGAGCACGCTGCGGCTGATCGACATAATGCATTCCCCGAAATTCTTTGAAGTGCAGCCAGACGCTGTGAGTCGTTGGCTGTTTGATTCTCTCAAGTCAGTTTGCGCAAAGTCTCACGGAGATATCGCTCTACCCTCACGAAAGATTAGGTCGTCGAATAGGACCGAGGGGCAGTGGAGGCAATTCTACAGTCGCGCTGCACCGCGCAACTAATTAGACAACAATTACTTACGGGGGTTTGGGAATCCTCGAAGCAGTCAGACGACAGCGAATTAAAAGAGGCAGCGAATGAATCCAGGAGTAGCAGCGTGATAATGAATAGTCGCATTCGCTGTCTCCTTTAATGCGCGACGAACGCATCAATAGTTTTTTCTGCGAAACGGCTTTCAGTGGCCATTTGGGGCTGTGCGTGTCATCACCAACTGGTAAACTACTCGGGTGGCGATTGTCGACAATCGGGATTGCCATCCGCCGGAAATTCCTACCTGGGTGAAGCGCACTGACTGCGATTTTCACGACACAGTTTTCACGGAGCGAGAGAACGCATGCGGTTCCTGAACGCACTTGTTTTCGCGGTTGTATCGGGTTTGTTCTTCGCCGGAACCGTCGGTGCCGAAGAGCCCGCAGCCAAGGCAGCGGCAACTCTCACTTTCGAAACCGACATTCTACCAATCCTGCAGGCGCGGTGTGCCAAGTGCCACGGCGATGAGAAACTCGAAGCCGGTTTCGATGTGCGGCGGCGCTTTGCCATTCTGAAAGGCGGAGATACGGGCCCGGCATTCATTCCAGGAAAACCCGAGGAAAGCACCCTCATCGAGCGGATCGAGAAGAACGAGATGCCGCCGGCCGACGAGGGGCGTCTGGACGAAAAGCAAAAAGCTCTGATTCGCCAATGGGTCCTCGCCGGTGCTCCGACGGTGAAGAATCCCGAACCGCCGCTGGAAGAATCCGAGATTGCCAGCCGGATCTCAGATGAGGATCGCCAGTTCTGGTCGTTCAAATCGCCCGTTCGTCCCGCGATTCCCACGGTGAAAGCGCTGGACCGAGTACGAACTGCGATCGATTCGTTTCTGCTGGAAAAACTGGAAGCCAAGGGGCTGACGTTCAACGCTGATGCCCCGAAGGAAGTTCAGGTCCGGCGGCTGTATCTCGATCTGTGGGGCATCCCACCCACCATTGAACAGGCCAACGAATTCCTGCTTGACGAACGGCCGAATGCGTATGAACTGTTAGTGGATCGACTCCTCGCGGCCCCGCAGTATGGCGAACGCTGGGGACGGTATTGGCTCGACGTCGCGGGCTATGCTGATTCCGATGGCTACCTTGCGGCAGACCGCCTGCGGCCCGAAGCGTGGCGCTATCGTGACTATGTCATTGAAGCCCTCAACCGCGATTTGCCCTATGATCAATTCGTTCGCGAACAACTCGCAGGGGACGAGCTAACCGACTGGCGCCGGGGTGAAGAGATCAGCCCGGAAGTCGAACGCCAACTGCGAGCGACCGGCTTTCTGCGAACGGCCATGGACCCGACCTATCCGGGATACATTGAACCGAACGAGGTCCATCAAGTCCTCGCCGATACCGTGCAGATTGTCAGTTCGACCTTCCTGGGATTGACCGTGCAATGTGCCCGGTGCCACTCGCACAAGTTCGATCCGATTTCTCAGCGAGACTATTATTCGATGCAGGCCGTGCTGCTCGGCGCTTACGATCCGGCTCGCTGGCAGCCGTCTGAAGTACGCGGCATTCCCCTGGCCACTGAGGCCCAGGAAGCCCGGATCAACGAACTCAATAAGAAGGCCGACGAACGAGTTGCCGCCCTGACTGCGACCAGCGTGGAACTGACGGCACGCTTTCGCAAGCGTCGCATCGTCGAACTGCTGACCGCAGCGGCGCCGGGCGCCGCCATTGATCCGGCTCTCGTCGACAAATTGCTGGCAGCAGTCGTCGTGGCCGCTGACAAGCACACACCGGAACAGAAAGAGCTCGTTGCCAAGCATGTCCCTGGAGCCGTTTGGACGGATGAAGAGCTCATCAAGCGGTTCGCTGAATTTGGTGAGGATCTCGCCAAGTTGAAGGCAGCGATCGCGGCGGAAGCGGCGTTGAAGAAGACGATCGTGAAGTTGCGATCTTTGGTTGATGTTGATGAAAAGGCTGCCGAAGGCCGGATCTTGCGGCGCGGTGAGCATACGAAGCCGGGTGGTACGGTGACGGCCAATGTGCCGGAAGTGTTGACTCCCGTCGGATTCCAATTGGATGTGAAACCCGGGTACAAGACATCAGGACGCCGGCTGGCGTTTGCACGCTGGTTAACTGAGCCGTCTCATCCGCTGGTCTCGCGCGTGCAGGTCAACCGCATCTGGGCTCGCCATTTCGGGCGAGGTCTGGTGCCAACCCAGGGGAACTTCGGCCGCGCGGGAATCAGGCCGTCTCATCCGGAATTGCTCGACTGGTTGGCGACCGAATTCGTCGCGATCGGTTGGAGCCAGAAGGCCTTGCACAAGTTGATGCTGACATCGACCGCCTATCGTCAATCCGTTGACATCGATGCTGCGAAGACGGCCGCCGATCCGGAAAACAAACTGTGGGGAGCCTGGCAGCCGCGCCGTGTCGAAGGGGAAGTTGTTCGCGACGGGTTACTGGCCGTGGGTGGCAAACTCAATCCGCAAATGCTTGGTTCGCCGGCGAATGTCGCGGGCTCGGCCGATGGTGCCGTGGTGGATACGGACAACGCCGATGGGCGTCGGAGAAGCATTTATCAAATCGTCCGCCGCAGCCAGCACCTGACGCTGCTGGAGTTGTTTGATACTCCCTTGATGGAGGTCAACTGTCCTGAACGGACTGTTTCCATCGTCCCGTTGCAGGCCTTGGCAATGCTGCATGGCCCGCAGGCCGAACGGGCTGCGTTGGGCTTGTCGGAGCGAGTCATGGCCGCCGCAACCACTGATGAAGAACGCCTGGTTTGGATCTTCCGCACTTTGTTGACTCGGGTGCCGCGTCCCACCGAGCAACAGAATTTCCAAACATTTCTGGTGGAGATTCGCAAAGAGCAGTTGATTAACAAACCGACTCCGACTGCCGAAGAACAACTGGCCGCAACGCGCGCGGCCTGGAAGGAAGCGGCGCTGGTGTTATTGAATAGTAATGAGTTTTTGTTTGTGCACTAGTTGGAAGAAGGTGGGACGGACAATCCTGTCCGTCTTGTGAGGTGTCGGACAGGATTGTCCGACCTACAAAAAACGGCGACGATTCGCGAGCACAACGTTATGACATCATCATCCTCGGCATCACCCGAGCTACTGGCTGCACTCAGCCGACGCGACCTGTTTTCCCGCACCGCAGCCGGCTTTGCCGGCATGGCGGTGGGCAGTTTGCTGAACCAGGATTTTGCCCGCGCTGAATCCTCCAGTACGCTACGCGAGCCGCATTTTCCGCCCCAGGCGAAGGCAGTGATTCAGCTCTTCCAGCATGGCGGCCCGAGCCATATGGATCTGCTCGATCCCAAGCCCGAGTTGACCGCCCGCAATGGGCAACCGATGCCGAAATACTTTACTGATCTGGTCAAGATCTCGGCCCACGGCAACTTGCTGGGAAGTCCGTTCAAATTCCAGAAGTACGGCCAAAGCGGAGTTGAGTATTCGGAACTCATCCCGCACACGGCCAGTTGTGCGGATGACATCGCGGTGATCCGTTCGATGTACTCGGAGCACAACAATCACGAGCAGGCCTTGTGGCACATTCATACCGGCCGGATCGTCAGTGGTCGACCGACGATCGGTGCCTGGGCCAGTTATGCACTGGGCTCAGAGAACCAGAACCTGCCAGCTTATGTGGTTCTGCGTAATGACAGCTCGTTGCCAACCGACGGGACACGCAACTGGTCGAGCGGTTTCCTCCCCCCGAAGTATCAAGGGGTCCATTTCCGGCATTCGGGAACGCCTGTGTTGTATCTGCAGCCGTCGACGCCGATCACCGACAAGACTCAACAATTGCGGCGTGACTTACTCTATAAGATGAACTCTGAACATCGCGAACAGGTTCCTCGCCTGGCTCCGGAATTAGAGGCCCGGATTGCAAGCTACGAACTGGCCGGACGCATGCAACTGTCTGCCGGGGCGGCGTTGAACCTCGCTGAAGAAACGCAGGAAACGCAGGCACTCTATGGACTTGGTCAGCCCAACACTGACAGCTACGGCAAGCGGTGCTTAATCGCCCGTCGACTCGTTGAGCGTGGTGTTCGCTACGTGCAGATTTTTGTCGAGGGACAGATCTGGGATACGCATTCGAAGAATGCCGACACCACGAAGAAGTGTTGCGAGCAAACGGACAAGCCGGTCGCCGCGCTATTGAAAGATCTGAAGCAACGGGGTCTGCTGAACAACGTTCTCGTGATGTGGGGCGGTGAGTTCGGACGGACCCCCGTGAGCCAATCAGGTGACGGGCGCGATCATCACAAGCAGGGCTTCAGCATGTGGCTGGCCGGTGGTGGGATCAAGGGGGGCCAGGCCTATGGAGCCACCGACGAACTGGGTTACCATGCGGTCGAGAACCGCGTGATGGTGGCCGATCTGCATGCGACCGTGCTGCATCAACTGGGGCTTGATCACAAACGGGTCACGTATGATGTGCACGGTCGCGAAGAGCGGCTAACCGATGTCTATGACGCGAAGGTCTTGCGGCCGCTGCTGGCGTGATTTGATGACGCTCACTTCGTGGCGACCATGAGCGGCACGGCGCTTGCCGCCGGTTCTTCTTGTTTGGACGGCACGCTGAAAGAACCGGTGGCTAGCGCCATTCCGCTCACACACTGAGCCCCGCTTCGGCAAACTTCGCCCATCAGGCCTTCAAGGGCGACAGTTTCTCGTGCAATTCTTCCACGGCCGTCATCAGGCGTTGGCGTAGCTTTCCGGGCAACTGGTCCAGCTGCTCCAGAATGTCGTCGTTCAAGGCCTTATTACAGCGCTCAATTGTCGAACACAGCCGCCTGGCAAGTTGCTCAGGAGTAATCACCTCCGCCTGCGTCGGTCGCTCGGCGGCTTCGGTGGTGGGGGGATGGATGGCGCCCTTGTGGAATGGGGCGTAGTTGTCGCCTCCCAGCGGATCCAACTCCCGGGCGAGTGCTCCCATGCGTGCCGGGTCGCCTTCGATGCCCGACTCTGAGGGAGAACCCGGACGCCGCGAGCCGTCGCCACCCATGCTGTACCCCGCCGGGTCCTGCACGAAGGCGCGTTCACCCGACAGGTAGCTGATGTGCTCGCTGGCGGCTTCAGCTGCTTCGGGTTCGGAGGTCAGGTCCTCACCGCGCAACGCTCGTCGCCAGGCCTTCATTTCCGCGACAGTGGCCTGAGTTTCCTCGGCCCATTGCAGGCAGTCGGCGGCGTCATCCCAATTGAGTGACGAGTAGAAGTGGGACCATTTCAAGGAAGCAAACTGAGAGCGCACGTCCGAAAACGTTTCCCAGACTCGCCGCCGTTGGTAAATCTGGTCGCCACTGAGTCCCACCAACTGGCCAAAATCGGCGTCGGTGCGGCCGCGGGCATGGCGTTGAGTCCACTTGGAGGCGCACTCGCCGACGACCCAACGGCACTGGCTGATGGCACGCTGAGCGGTCTGGATCAGGGATTCTTCGGTTTCGTCAACGACGGATGTATTTTCTGGATGCGACATATGATTCAGGAGGTCAATGCTCTCATGCGGATCCGATGGCGGGGAAGAAACGGTCGTCACTCATCAATCAGTGACGCGAAAGTTTCACATCAAAACGTGATTCCGAACGAATCGGTCGTCATGAAAAGAAAGGGGCGAGGAATTCCGCCCTGTGGTGAGCCACGTGGAAATCCTGCCGCCCCAATAATGCGGGTGAAGTCCACGGAAACTCCCGATGCGAACAGGCGTTTCGAATCAACCTGCTCGGCGAGACTCATTCTCGCAGTCAACTCGTTCGTCACAGCATCCTACCGTGAGACCCGTGAGATTGCCACGCTCTACGAGTTACCGGTTTGATGTCGCCACCGGATGGGAGAGATGCGAGTGCCTAGCTTCTGAAATCGCTAGAGTTTACGAATTCCGCCGTGGGATAGGCAGCCTGCCTGTCATTTGTCACCCCAGGTGACAAACCCGAATTCCATTCATCTCCCGATCGCCAATTCGATTTCCGTAGACCTCTGGTTCAGCGTTTTGTCGCTTCGCGATTGACAGGCAGGATGCCTATCCTACGGGGAAAAAAAGAACCGGAAGGACCGCCCACGCTGATCCTTCCGGTCTTCAGGCGGCACGTCTGACACGTTGCCGCCAATACGCTACTCACTGGCGATGCTAGACCGACGGAGATCCACCGGTTTGCCCCAAGAGAATCTTGGCAATCATGATGTAGACCGGAATACCGATCGTCACGTTGTAGCTGAAGGTCAGACCGAGAGAGGCCGCGAGCGGCAGGGTCGGACTGGCTTCCGGAATCGCCAACCGTTGGACGGCCGGGACGGCGATGTACGAGGAAGCCCCGCACAGCACACCAAACAACACGTACGTTCCGACATCGAAGGGTTGACCGATCACCAGGCTATACCCATGCGCCAGGCACATGCCGATGGTCGCGAACAGATTGGGGGCGAGGAGCCCGAACAGCACGAACGGCAACCCGGCGGTCCTTAGGTCTTTCAAACGTTGTGAAGCGGTCATACCCATTTCCAGCAGGAACAGGCACAACAAGCCCTGGAAGAGCGTGATGAACAGCGCATCGTCCGGCGCTGTCACCTTATGTCCCTGCATCTGGCTGACAAAGCCAATCAGGATGCCCGCGAACAACAAGTAGATGCCCGGATTAAAGAAGACTTCGTGCAAGACTTCGAAGTCGAGCCCCCCCTTGTTCTCGTGTGGCTTGGCGTTGCCATTCTCCATGTTGTCTTCGAGGGCCATTTTGGCTTCGAATTCTTCGCCTTTGGTTTTCGCGGTTTTTTCGCCGTGACCACCGTGCCCCTCGTCATGGTCATGCTGCACAACCACCATGCGCCCCATATTCGCTTTGTTGAAGTCGGGTTCGTCGGGCATATTGCCATCGCGATCCATCCCCGTAGCACGCAACCGCGAAACGATATAGAGGGCGACCAGGCAGCCTGGAATCTCCATGACCGCCAGCATCACCGGCATATACGCCGCATAGGCGATGCCAGCGGCGGTGAGCACACCGACACAGGTGACGAAGGTACCGGCCGAATCGGAACCGTAATAACCAGCGACAGTCGCCGCATCGATCCGGCGCAGCTTTGTGGCCGATCGCAGGATGGCATAGGCCAGGATTCCGATCACCGTGTTGGTGCAGATACCGAGCACCATGAAGCCCAGGGCCTGTTTCAGCGACCCCGATCCGAGCAATGCCAGTTCCTCACCGCCATGCCAGCCGATCGCCAGCAACAGGTAAATGGTGAGCCCCTGATAGACGGCTTTCGGAAACTCGAACTTGACCTTCAAGAT
>JAQGHS010000426.1 GCA_028291605.1 Planctomycetaceae bacterium
CTCGGCAGCGAACGCAATCCTCCAGTTCGAGACCACGATGCAAAGGATCGAGAATCTGGCAGTCCGAGATTCCGCAGTCGCTGCAGCGAACGAACGTAATTGCCCCACCCCGTTCGGCAGAACCCGCACAGAGACGTTGTGTGGAAAGACTGCTCAGCAAGACGTTGTCGCAATCTTCAAACCGAAGTCCGTCCTTGGTTGGCTCGGTGTCCAGGCCCCGCCAGACGAAGGCGTTCGCAGTGACCACGATCCCAGAGCAATGGTCGGCGAAGATGGATAGATCGGCGGAGTCGTAGATCGTGTTGCCGGTGATCGTAACGCGAGATGCGTGGCGCAATTCGACGGCTCGCCACTGGCTGCCAAGGACATTCCCAGTGATGTTGATGAGATGGGCTGTATCCGCCTTTTGAGTCGGCGGGGTGTCCGCCTTCTGAGGCCGCTCAACAGGAGCCCCGACGATCCGAATGTTCGCGCCACCCGTTTGCAACGTGGCTTGGATCGTGTTGCCGCTAATCGTGACCTCACTCGTGATGCCGTCGGTGGCATCGAACCAGATCTCGGACCCGCCGGAATGTGCTGCGAGCGTTGCGGCATCAGGGGGATTCTTTGTGGTGCCGGCAGTAATGTTGTTGTATTCGATGTCGTTTCCCACGATCTGCAGGTTATGGACATCTCCCCCCAGAGACTTAATCCCGGCGACCTTATTCCAACTGATATGACAGCCGTGGACGATAATCTGGTGCAGATTGCAGCGGTCGAAGAACAAGCCGATTTCATGGTTATCGTACAAGTGCGAATCAGCCAGCACAAAATCGCGGTTGCGTTCCACCAGATGCACCCCGATGCGGCAGTGTCGCACGAGGACCTGTGAGATCACGCACTTTGTCGTCTTCCGCAGTTCGATGCCGACCGAGTCAGGATGCTCGCCGACAATTTCGATTCCGCTGATCGTGGGAAACCGTTCCTTCTCCCAAGTGTGAGGCTGCACGCTGCTCGGTACTGCGGAACCTTGATGATCGCCGATCACGCGAATCGCCGGTCCGGGCCCCGCCATCACGATGCGTGAGGTGCCTCCCTCGCCCCGCACTGCCCCATATCCCTGCTTGGTGAGATCGAGCACCAGCGGCCGCGTGATGCGATACGTCCCTTTGTTCAGACGCAGTACGCCGTTACCGGCCTCGAGCGTATGTTGCAACGCCTCACCGTCATCCGCGACACCATCTCCGACCGCACCAAACCCGTTCACGTTTGACATCTCGTTGAGCTCCCTAAGCGCCGATATTGGCTTAAGTATGTGGGTGCAAAGATAGTCGTTGATCGCTCCGCGATCATAACGCGATTGCAGGACAGAGTCTCTTTGATCATCCAAACTCGCCACTGCGAAAGCGTTATGATCGCGGAGCGATCAACGACTATCTTTGCCCAGCCAATCCCCTAATTGATATAGGCAGCGCCAGGACTTGCTGATATATCCCAAGAGATGCACTCATTTGCTGGAGAATTCCGATGCTACGATTGTCCCGCCGTGATCTGTTGGCTTTGTCCTGTGCCGCTTCGCTGGAGTTGTTTCCCTCGTTGGCGGCAGCTCAGCAGCCACGTCCCCGACTGAAGGCCGATCCCGAACGCAAGATCGACACGAAAGTGACCGTCGAGCTGCTGACCGGCGAAGGTGGTGTGGGGCTCGATGCTCAGGAATGGGCCGAGATCTTTCAAGACCTGGGTGTCTCATTCAGCGTCCGCCGCTCACTACTGAAAGACAAGCCCGAGACCACCGAAACGACGTCGGGCGTCAGCTTGCGTGACGTCCTCGTCATCGGACGCCTCGAAGCTGACGGTTCCATCACATTCGCCGACCGCCGCTTCACGTCCGCGAATGTTGCGAAGATTAAGGAGTGGATTGACGGTCTGAAAGCGTACGGGGCCCAAGGCTCACCCAAAGGCCAGCCAATGTGGGGGTTGTCGAAGACTCAGTTCGACCCATTGTTTCAAGCAATGACGCCAGTCCTCAAGAACGATACTCAGGGGGCGGCCCTCAATAAAGCACTCGACCAGTTCACCGTCCGTCGAAGTTACCCGCTGCGATTCACGGCCGATGCCACACAACATTTGGAAGGGACTTCTCTGCCGCAAGGAACAGAGCGGAATTACGAAGGGATGAGTGAAGGTTCCGCCCTGGCCGCCTTGCTGAACGAATTCGGACTGGGCTTCCATCCCCAACGGACACCGCAAAGCAAGCTGGAACTGGCGATCATCAAGCTGACTCCCAAGGCCAACGTCTGGCCGGTCGGCTGGCCGCTGTCAGACGAACCCCCGAAGGTCGCCCCCAATCTGTTCAAAACGGGCGAAGTCGAACTCGACGATGAGCCCATGCTCGACGTACTGGCCGCCGTCAGCGATTTGATTCAGATACCGGTCATCATCGACGGATACGGCCTCAAAGTCAGCGGCATCGACCTGCGAACCAAAAAGGTCTCGCACAAGAAGAAGCGCACCGTCTGGAGTGCCGCGTTAAAACACGTCTGTTTCCAGGTCCGCTGCAAATGGGAATTGCGAGTTGACGAAGGGGGCCACCCGCTACTGTGGGTGATGTCAGATATTCCGCTGAAGGATCCCAAAGATCAGAAGTAGGCTTCGGTCGCCGACATTTTCCGAATGTCTCATAAAAAACTAAAGGACAGGCATATCTATTGACGGAACAAAACGATTTGTAGAAGATATCGTCACGCTAAACGGAACGTCGCTCTCTTGTTCGGGATTGGAAGAGGCCTCCACATGACAACGGCACGTAAATTCCTGGTGGATCCCACGGTGACTCCGTTTTACCACTGCATCTCGCGGTGCGTCCGGCGGGCGTTGCTGTGTGGTGATACTCACTCCCATCGCAAGGAGTGGATTGAGACCCGACTCCAGGAGCTCGCCGGGATCTT
>JAQGHS010000459.1 GCA_028291605.1 Planctomycetaceae bacterium
TGGATACATCGCTGCCCGAAGGGATGCTCGACGCCGATCAATTGCTTCCTGTAGACCCAGGTTGCACAGCAACCAGGGCCACCCCGCGCCACGGCCTCGATCCTGGTGGCACGCAAACCAGTGCCACTCTGCCCCCACAGTCATCTCATTCCATATAATGATGACTAGAACTATGAATCTTTCCGTCACCTGTGGTCCATAGCAGCGTGTTAAAAATCATTCTGGCTTTGACCGGCGTACTACTTTCATCAGCGATCATCTTTTCGCCACCGATCAACCACACGAGGGCCAAGTCGTGCTCAATTAACGCTGCATCAACTGCCTGGCAGTTGATTAGCGCAAAACTCGGGCCGTCAAACTCCACCGACGGATCAAAAAATACAGTTGTGCCAGTGGCATCTATCCAACGATCGAAACGGCTTCGATCAGCACGAAGGTTCATTCTCTCGATTAGAAACGAAGAGGGCATGTGAAGCCTTAGATTCATCTCGGTAGACTGATCGCCACTTCCGCGTTCCCACTCGTACTCGACGCATGGTATCGCGTGAGGCGTTTTCACCTCTCCCCATGCCTCATCCCTCTCAAATCGATCTTGAAGGGAGACAGATGGATGCCACGGGTACTCTCGAAGATAGACTTGGTGCCCAGTAGAAATTGAGTCCAAAACATGCGGAGAAATATAGTCCTTACTTCCTAACTCATCCTGCAAAGCTTGAAGATCCCCACAAGTAACTACAATTGAATTAACCCTGAACCATATGTCGCGTTTAAGTGACGATTCGTCGCCGCTTATCGCCTTCTCACGCCAGCTCGAAAAGCCTCGTAGCGAGTACCAATCATTCTTGAGTTCGTCTGATACCTTTATGTGTTCTTCAAAACGAGGTAGATCAGAGGGATCCTCGCACCATCGCCGTTTCGAATCATCAGACGTTCGAGCAAACGAGAAGGCGAATGGACGCCACCAAACGTTTGCATCCCACTCGTCCCATCCTGAATCGGATGTTTTCCACATCCAATGCGTCGGGTCGATATCTCGCTCCCAAGGTTGCCAGGGTCCACTATACAGTGGACCCTGCATGTCACCAACGTCTCGATCTTCCTTATAGTGTACATTGTCCGACAAGTGAGCAAGAAACTTATGGAAGGCGATGCGCTGATACTTCTTTCCAATTCTCTCAGTTTGAGGGCGGCTACGCCCTCTATAAGGAAGTGACGTCTCAAATTCCCCGAACAATTCGGCAGTCCATCCGAGGCCGAATGCGTACTTACATACCCAGCGTTTTGCCCATTCTTTATCAAACGAGGCAGTTAAATCTCCATTCCGCCAGAAACCTTGCGCCCAATCAAAACTCTCTCTGGCAGAACCTTCCAGGCTTTTGTGGAACTCGGCCCATGCCTTATTGACTTCTTCATTGGTCGGTCGATTGACGTCGGGCGTTTGTGTTTCTGAATCGATGCTGGCCATCAACTCCTCATAGACGCTTTCGCCCAGATCCTCTTCGACTTCTCCTTCGACGAAGTCAACGGTCGAATCGCCCTCACACATGTCATTTACTTCCTGATCTGCTTCTTCGACATCGAAAGGCGTGTACCGCCAACGTCCACCCTCGTGTGCCTGACTCATGTCAACAGCCCGCCTGAATAGATTTTTTGATTATTCGCTGAGACCTGCGACCAGAGCATCTAGAACTTCGGACTGCGACTGTGGATGGGGACTCTCGATTGACGTCGGAGACCATCTGTGAACTGCGTTCATCGTATAGGTGCCAAAGTCGTTCGAAAAAATCGAATGATCAATTCCGCGCCCATAATGCTCAACTTCACTTGCGAGTGGATTCTCAAGAGGCCACGCGCTTTTATACGGTGGGCGACATTTTTCAATCGAGATGGAACTTTCGAGACAATCGAGCCCCACCGCCAGCTCCATGATTCCGCGGGCATAATCCCGAAGAAGGATATGCTCGGTTGGAGAATTGTTTCGAAACTGACGTTTAAAAACATACTTAGCGGCGGTTGACAAATGCTTGTCACCAGAAGCATTGCATAATCCTCCGTAAACGCTTGCGTAGAGCCGTTCTTGTAAATAAAGGTCATCAATACTCTGAAACTTGTCGAGTACAGTAACAACCAAGCCGTCGTATCGCGCGAACAATCTGGCTACGGCTTTAGTTGATTGGTCTCGCGTTTTTCGATTTGTAGTCGTTGTAAACCAAGTCAGCGTGATCAACGATAGGTATGCCTGTTCCGCTTCTACAAATGAAAGATCGGCAAACGTCGCCCACTCGATTACGGAACGTATCGCCGACTCAGGTTGTTCGCCATCCTGCTCATCGTCGTTCTTCGCAACGTAGACGGACCAGAAGGCGTCGCGTTCAGGCATTTTCATATTAGCGAGAATATTATGAAGTCGTTCCGCATTCCAAGGATGCGTCGGCTCTGTTGCAAACTGCACCAAGAGATCGAGCTTTCTATCCTGAAACTCGTAGTCGAGAGGTTGCAGTGAATTAAAGAGCTCGCGAGTCCTTTCGGTAAACGAAGTCGGGGATCGAAAGGGTAGCGAAGCGAAGAAAAAGGTATCTGTTGCCTGCCGTTGCGAACTCATTCTCTTAGGAAGTCGATCCCACAGCTCGACTCCATATTTCTCCGGAATAATAATTGACAGAGCTTCAAGAATACCTCGACATTGCCAATCTCCCTTTTTAATTAGAACATCGCCGAATGCGTGACTTTCCTCGAAGATTTCAGCTGGATCCTTCACTGCACGAACAAGTTGTAGCGCAACAAAATGATCGCAAAACCGTTCGTATGCAAACCGCACAATTGGCTCGGATACCTCACTGTCATCGTCGTCGATACCGTAACTGACGTCTTCCGCAAGTGCGCCTTCTCGTAACAAGGCTTGGAACAGCGACTCGGTGGGATTAACGCAAGTATCTACCGCATTGACTATTTCTCTAGCTTTATCCCATGGCAGACCAAACAGGTGTTCCGGAAACATCGCTTGCCCAACTGCTTCCAGTGCCTTCCGACACAGCTTGTCGTTGGATTCGGTTTGCCGCTTTCTGGAAATAACTGTCTCGAGCGAAGACAGATAGATGTCGAATAAGCTTGACGATCCCTGATAACCTTTTGGCCAGATTGTTTTCCCCATCTGCTTGAGTGCCGTAGCACAAGTCTTAAGAAACAGTGGATTTGAGAATTCTGGAGCAGTTATTGGCGTAGTTGGTTTGGAAATTCCCTGTCCAGACAAGTAGACCGAGGCGGCTTTGTGTTCGTGCCCGCGAAACCCTTCGTGAGTAATCCGTAACAGATCGGTTTGCTTTATACCCGAAGGAACAAGCAGGGCGTCAAAGCGGGATCGGCAGCTAATTGCTAGGCTTACGTGCGGAAAGCGTTGAAGATCGTGGAGCAACCCGACGATGCGCTCAGTCCATTCATTGCGATGTGTGCCTTCATTGATCGCATCAACCAGAACGACGGTATGAACTCTCGCAGCTTCACCGGCGGCATCTAAGGCGCCGAGCACAGCTTCGTACGAGTATTGCTTGAGATCCAGTAAATCAAGCAACTCCGTCAGCGGGTTTCCACCGCGATAATGTTGTCCCAATATCAGGACGGCGGGACAGCGTGCTTGGATAAACGCTTTAGCGAAATCGCAAAACAGATGTGACTTGCCTGTCCCCGCATCACCCGTAACAAGTATCGCCGATGCAATATTGGCATTCACAAAGTCGCTTTTCAAAAAGACCGATAGATTGGAATGACCGCCGTACGTAAAGTGATCCACTTCGTCAGAATAGGAACGCGTGTGTTGATTAGGCCTGGTGGTGGCCTCTTTCGAACTTTGGCAGGCATAAAAATATTCAGCGAGCCGAGTTGTTGCTTCACTTGCCTCTTCCTGCAACTTTCCAAGTCGACCACGATCGCGCGTCAGGATTACTGCATCTAGATTTCGTTTGAACGCGCCTAGAGATTGCGCTACGTGCTGAAATTCTGCCGTAAGATCAGCTGGTGGGTTGTTCCCCTGGAACGAAGTCCGAGCTTTATTCCAAGCTAGCACGTGTTCGTTTACGTCTTGCCAAAACTTTGTACTATTCGTCAGCCCACTCAAGGTTTTGGCGATAGGAAGATCAACATGAAACTGTGGTGTGTAACGTTCTCCGAGAGTTTTCTCTTGTTTTTCGATACAGCTTTTCAGTTTCTCGTTGGTCAAGACCACCGCATTGAACCAATATAGCGCTCTGCCGGAGTACAGTGGGGCGTCCGAGTGCAGGGGCAACAGCATCTCATGGGCCCCCCAATATTCAAAGCCGACCTCCATCCCTAGTGAAGTTGCGAGTGCCGTCCATTTCAGCACATGCTGATTCCATTCATCCAGAACCGAGATCGTTTTCTTGCCACCCGGTCCAGTCGAACGAGTGTCAGTTCGGTCCATCGGAACGCAAACGTAGTATTTCGTAATTTTCGGATGTTTCGTGAGGGCGGTTTTGACTGATTCGTCGATTTGGCCCCATCTCGCCGGAGTCAATTCATCGAGAAAGTACTTTGCTTGCCACGCATGCTCGTCACCGTTAGCCAATATCCAGAAGCACTCCACACCGGCATCGCCCCCCGCACCTTCTTTCCGGACGAATGTTCGCCCGTTGGGGGGAATATCGAGGTGAGCGAGCTGGCAAACCAGCTCTTCCAAACCGCCTTGCTGGCTGCCGCCAAATGTTCTGATTGTTCTAAAACTATGTTTGTCGAGCATTTAGACACCGGTGAGAGCTTCACGAAAGGTTCTTTTTCCATCAGCAATTCAGTGACGGTCTCAATTGTTCAGAAACAAGTTTCTTTCCGCAACTCAAAGTGCGCATTGTTTCTCCAGCGGTGGATAGGGATAGGATGGTCACTTTGGTTTAGGACGCCCTCCGAACCGGACTGGCAGATCTCGCGCATCCAGCTCTCCGATTGATGGCGTCACCTTCTTTAGGATTGACAGCAGGGTGGCCCGGGTTGGTCCCCAACCTGGGTCTACAGGATGCATGTTCGAGAAGCCCCTCGCTCTGAGGCACCGAGTTCCCCAGGTTCAAGGACCGGGGCCCACCGGCGGTCACTGTCCCGACTGCTCATCGAGGCTTGAAAAAGTCTGCGGTGATCTCGAATGATCGCAGTCGTGCCTCATGAGCAAAGATCTGCGATGTAATCATCAGTTCGTCGGGTTTGGTGCGGGCAATGAATGTCTCCAACGCCTGAAACACCGT
>JAQGHS010000469.1 GCA_028291605.1 Planctomycetaceae bacterium
AGGCGGCAATCGTCTGATTTTTAAAACTCACCGGGGTCGGCTGAGCCATGTTCTTGATCGTGGCTTCGGCAACAGCCTTCAAGGCTCCCACCGTCGCCGTGATCTGCGCCGAACCATCGGCAACAGGCTTCACCAGCGAGCGGTCAATCTTCGAGATCGCATCGGCCGAGGACGTGAAGACCGCGACCGAAGTCAGGTCTCGCATTTCACCGTTGGCATACTTGCCCGTGACGATGATCTGCTGTTGAGCCCGCGAGCCATTCAATTCGAACTTGGCCGGTTCAACCAGCAGCTCGGTCGGAGTTCCAACATCGATCGCCGGTTGATCGGCGGCCAACAATAGACCGGGACCTGTGCAGGCCAGGGTCAAGGATAACAGGATCCAGCGTCGCATAAGTGGAGTTCTCCGTCTGGGGTGGGAGTGACGCTTATAAGGCGGCTTCGTGTGGTGGGACCGACAGTAGGGCCGGTCTAGGATTGTATGCAAACTGATTCTGAATGCGATGCAGATTCAAGAATCGGGATTCGTTTATTCTTCTGAGCTTAACACAGATCAATCTTCGCTTAAATGGTATTCCGGTCTCCGGCGGCAAATTTGGAGGAATCGAACCGAGTCCGTGGGGACGGGTCTCCAGACCCGTCCGTCCAGTCTGCATGAGATCACGGCATCACATTGGACTGACAGATCACTAGATCTTCGTGACCTTTGCGTCCTTCTGTTAAAAAAGGATTTGGAACAGAAGGTCACAAAGTTAGGGTGAAGGACGGGCCTGGAGACCCGTCCCACGATACACCCATCACTCGACAATCAGCTTCGCATTAGCGGCCGTTTCGGCGAACTTTTGATTCGCCGCGGTGCCTTCGCCCTTAATGCTCAGGTTCTCAATCGTCCCCACCTGGGCATCGGCTGCGGCTGTGAGTGTGATTTCGATCTCGTTTTTCGCTTCTGGGATCGTCGCCTCGGCCGCCGTCACTCCCTTGGGAAGATTCGCAAATGTCAGCACAATCGGTCCGTTGTACGCAGGGTTGCGTTCGGCGATGACTTTGCCCTTCAACATCGCACCTTTAACGATTTTGGCGGCACCCAGGTCGACCTTGAGTACGAACGGAGCCCGCAACGACAACCGGACCGCAGGCGCTGCTTGAACAACGGTGTCGTTGCCCTTCTTGCCTGTGCCGATCAGTGTGCCGCTAAAGCTACCCAACGGTGCCGTGGCAGCGGCCGTGAAGACGATTTCGACTTCGTTTTTATCCTTGTCGATGGGCTTCACCGCGGCCGTGATGCCAGCCGGCAACCCGTTTGCCGCGGGTTCGACCGCCAACGTAATGGCCTCGGGGAAATCAGCCGCCCGGATGGACTTAATCTTCACGGTGGCGGTCAAATTCTTACCGAAGACGATTTCGGCCGGTTCGGTCCGCAATACGAAGAACGGTTGCGGGTTGGTCCCCAAGGCCAGCGCCTTGGACACAACTTGCGGGGGCAGCGGAGTCGCAGCGAACGCCACCTTCTGGGCCGCAGACACGGTCGCCTGGCTGGTCACTTCGACTTCGCCAATCTTGGCTTTGCCCAGCACCTTGACTTGATAGATCTTGCCGTCCGGTACAGCGCCATTATTGATGATGGTCATCATCGTGGTGGTCTGACCGGGACCAATGACGACACCCGTTCCGACCACCGGGGCGGGAGCATCCGCCAAACTCAGTTCGATCGGGCCATCATACCCGCGGCGAACGGCCGTAACCGAGATCCTGGCGGTTCCCTGAAGTGGAACGTTGAGAGTGTCCGAAGAAGCCGCCAGATCGAATCCGGCCTGGAACGGTTCCACATTGATGCGGTAGGCGAAATCGGGCCCGCCGCGTTTGACCAGTTCTTCGACCACCAGCGTGTAGTCGCCATCAGCGGGAGCGGTGAAGTCCAGGACCCCCTCGTTCGAACCACTGTCATCGGCCGCGGCCACCTGGCCAGCATCCGCCTTCAACACGCGCATAAACAAGTCGGCCGGCGAGCCCTGCTGGCGGGTCACGCCCGAAAACAGAAATCGCTGCATGGCTTTGGCCGTGAAAATGAAACGGTCAACGTCTCCCGGCTTGTCAAATCGTCCGTTGATACTGGCCCCGAGGTTCACTCGAGTCGCCATCGCTTGCTCATCATTGGGCTCGACTTCCAGCACTTCTTCGCCGGCCCCAACAGACAGACTACCGAAGCCGCTCGCGGTTCCGTTCGGCAGCTTGACGCCGATATTCACCCAGTTGGCTGGGTTTTCATTGGCGATGTTCACCGTGACCGGCGCCGCTCCGTCGAGTCGCGAGCCAGCAAACGCGAGTTGGGCCGGGCCGCCCTTCTTGATCCCCAGCGGATACGGGGTCGTCACACAGGGAAAATCACCAATCCGCAGGCGGTATGTGAAATTGGCACCACCCTGGAACCGAATATCTCGGACTTCGACCAGGTACTCGCCAGCCGTCTTAAAGGTGTAAGTCAGGCGGGAATCGCCACCCAATCCGGGTGAGTCATCGCTGTAGGCCAACTCGCGACCCTGCAGATCCAGAATACGCAGCATCGGATCAAGAGGTGATCCCAACCGCCGGGCCACAACTTCGAAAGACAGCGTTTGCCCAGCGGCAGCGGTCACTTTGTAATAGCCGCGGGACAAGCTATCGACATTTCCATCGACCCCAACCGGTACCGTCAATGCCTGAGGGGTAGCGGCAGTCTGATTGGGTTTGACCTGAGCGATCGACGGCAGGTCATCCACCATCATCAGCCACAAGTTGGAAATGCCCGTCGGATTGGCAATCCGCAGAGCATGTACGCCCACGGGCGCATCGGCGGGGACCTTGAAGGCAAACGTGACTTCGGCTGCATTCTTGCCGTTTTCGGGAACATCGGCGGCGAGGGTCGGTTCGGCCGGGAAGCTCGACCAGATCTGGGTCGCGCCGGTCAGGCCACCACCTCGTATTTTGACGGCCAGCGTCTGCCCGGGAATCACGGCTTGGGGAGAAGTACTGGTGATCGCGGGGATCTGTGCCCAGGCGGCACTCCCGGTCACACAACACGCTACGCCTACCAAGATCTGCAGGGTTCTGGCCAATCTCATCAGTCGTCTCCTGAATCCTGTGCTCGGTCTCAAC
>JAQGHS010000507.1 GCA_028291605.1 Planctomycetaceae bacterium
AGATGGTGATGCCGGTCGTGGAATAGAGTTCCTCGCAGAATCGCCAGCGAGCCAGCACGCCTTGCAGGAGCACGATCGGCAAGGTGATGCGCATCAAGGCAAATCCGTAGGGGACTTCCTCGGCAAAGAACAATTGCTCAAGCTTTTGTTTGATGGTCAATGAGTCTGTCGTATTCATGGGTGCCTCCCTGCGACGAATAGACCGAACATAGTCGGGACTGCTGTGGCCACTGGACTCAGAATGGAGAATTGTTTCGGGCTCTTCACAACGATCGTGTGACGGGCGAGATCAATTTGAGGTGGGCGACGAAATCGCACTGATCGAGTCTTCTTCGCGATTCTGCTGGAAGTAACGGTTCCCACTGCCTTGTTCTTCGTCAACGATCCAGAAGGGGCGAGTGGTCCGCATATCCTGCTGCAAGCGTGGATTGTCAGAAAGCATCACCTGATGCTGGAAATCCAGCCAACCGGGATGCATCTTCAAGATTTCCCCATTCCCTGCTTGCTCGACAATCAGCTTGGTATAAGTGTGCGGAGCTCGTGGCACAGCATTGTGAGCCTTCCAGATATAATCCGGCAAATCGAATTGCTTGGCCCACGATTCTTCGATGATAAACATGCGGGCCAACGGCTCGTGTTCGGTACGTTCGGCAACGTGTTGTGCCGCGGCAGCCTGTTTCGCATTGGCGAGAATGTACTGCATGCGGTCCAGCCGGTCATAGGGCCGGAAAGTGCCCCACGGCGCGGGATTCAAATCGTAGTAAGTGCCGCTAACACCTTCCGCGATGGCCCGGTAACGGTGGTTATACGCAGACCAGCCGCAGTACATGTCCCACACGACGAAATACATCGCGGGATGCATGTGAACTCCCATGCGCACGGTCTGGCAGGTAATCCCCAGCGCCAGCGCCGAGATATATGTCGCGATGAAGGTACCGACGATCCAACGGCGCATAATGACCTCCCTGTCCCTTCGCTTGACCAATTCGGAATACATCCTGTCCCGAAGTCGCAATAATGTGGGGGAATATCGATCAACGTGGAAAGCAGGTCAAGAGGAGTTAGGGACGGAAAACGAACATCTGCATCGGAATTAACCAGATTGACTCAAGACACTTGCGTGAAATGTCGAGGCGGTGTCGTCTTCCCTCGTAGGATAAGCATCCTGCCTGTCAATCGCGAAGCGACAAGCTGTGAATCTGAGTGGGGGGCGATCAAGTTGGCGATCGTAGGATGAATGGACCACGGGTTTGTCACTTGAGGTGACAAATGACAGGCAGGATGCCTATCCTACGGATTGAGGACCCCGACGTGCTGGACGAGCATTTTCAACGATTAATTCACTGCCTGGAACAAGAGGCCGCGGCCGAAGCGCGCGAACTGGTCCGGCTCTCACGGCGGACAGCGGGTGATTCGGCCGAACGGAGCGGAGTCTGCCTGGTCGGCTTGGTGATCCGCGACGAAACGGCGGGGTTCGGTGGCCGTGTCGTCCTCAATTTGGGCAAACGTGACCGGCGACTGGAATTGCCGTGGACGCGTTTGAACTCGGGAACGCCGGTTGTGCTGTCCGAGGAAAACGGGGAGGAGAATGTCGGCTGGCGGGGCGTGGTCACCGGTCGCGATCGCGAGACGATCACCGTGGCCATCGGCGATGCTCCAGAGCCCCTGGCCGATCGGCCCACCTTTCGACTCGACCTGTCCTCCGACGAGGTGGCTCGGCAACGGCAGCGTGATGCGTTGCGGCGTGTAGCGAGTGCAGAACGCGGACGACTGGCCAATTTCCGTCACAAGCTGCTGGGTGAGAAACCCCCGGAATTTGCCGTACCGAAAGATTGGCAACCGTTATCGGCATTGGATGAATCCCAGCGAGCGGCCGTCAGCCACGCCTTGGCCGCCGAAGATGTCGCCATCATTCACGGTCCACCGGGGACCGGCAAGACGACCACGGTCGTGGAGTTGATTCGGCAGGCCATTCGCCGCGGCGAGCGTGTCCTGGCGTGTGCCCCCAGTAACCTCGCCGTCGATAACATGCTCGAAAAACTGCTGGCCGGGGGCGAGCGAGCCTTGCGGATCGGGCATCCCGCGCGCGTGTTGCCCGAACTCCGCCAACACACTCTCGACGTCCAGGTGGAATCGCATCCCGATCTGAAGCTGGCCCGGGAATGGACGAAGCGCGCCTGGTCGCTCCGCAGGCAGGCGAGCAAGTACACGCGAACTGCGCCGCAAGCCGGTGCGCGACGCGAACTACGAGACGAGGCCAACGAACTGCTCGCCGATGCCCGGCGTATCGAAGCGAGGCTCGTGACCTATCTGCTCGATTCGGCAACCGTCCTCTGTGCGACACTCACCGGTCTGGATGGAGACTTGTTGCGCGATCGTGAGTTTGACCTGGTCGTCATTGATGAAGCGGCCCAGGCGACCGAGCCCCCTTGCTGGATTCCCTTGTTGCGTTGTCGAAAGTTAGTACTGGCGGGCGACCATTGTCAGCTACCGGCAACCGTCGTTTCACCCGAGGCGCGGCGTGATGGATTCCACATCAGCCTGATGGAGCGACTCGTCGACTTATGGGGGGATGCGATCTCCCGGCGATTGACGACTCAATACCGCATGCACGAACAAATCATGCAGTTCTCTTCCATGGAGTTCTACGACTGCGCCCTGGTGGCCGCGGACTCGGTGGCTCGGCATCTGCTGGCCGATCTGCCCAACGTCACCCGTTGTCCGCTGACAGAATCGGCGGTCAGGTTCTATGACACGGCCGGCTCCAGTTGCGAAGAGCGAGCCGAAGCGGATGGCTCAAGCCGCGAGAACCCCGGCGAGGCCGAATTCGTCGCGAACCAAGTCACCGAGTTAATCAACGCAGGCGTCAATCCCAGCGACATTGCGGTCATTACACCCTATGGCGCACAAGCCCGCTTGCTGCGGCAACTGATCACCGAGCGTGCAGTCGAAGTCGATACGGTCGACGGTTTCCAAGGTCGCGAGAAGGAAGCGGTCGTTATCTCGCTGGTGCGATCGAACACATCCGGCGAACTCGGATTCCTGACCGATACGCGTCGAATGAACGTCGCGCTGACGAGAGCTCGCCGCAAACTAATCGTCTTCGGCGACAGCAGCACGCTGGCCAATCACGACTTTTACTTGCGGTTGATTGAGTATTTTGAGAGCGAGGATGTTTACGGAACGGTGTGGGAACTGGGTGGGCAATGAAAGTCGTTGATCGCTCCGCGATCGAAACGCATTCGCAGTGGCGAGCTGGAATGTTTATTGAAACGCCGTCCCGCTATCGCGTTTAGATCGCGGAGCGATCAACGACTCTCATTCCGAAATCGCCAACTCAGACGGCGGCAGCCCGATCGCTTCCTCGGACAGAAAATCAATCTTGCCGGTGGCCACATCATACATAGCTCCCACGACTGCAACCTGCCCTTCATCAACAAGCTGGCGAATCGTGTGACTTTGGTCAACAATCTCCTGTACGACACGCAGGACGTTCTGCCGCGCAACAGAGTCCGCGAAGTCCGACTTCTCTGCGGGCGTTGCATACTGCATCTGCAGACATGCTGGCCGGTCAATTGATTGCTGGATCTCAAGCACAATCGATTCCAGATGCTGGCAACCCGTGGCTTCTTCGGTGTTTTGATCGGAACAAGCCAGATTGACTGACGCCGTCACGGCACCGCACTGGGTGTGTCCGACCACCAGAATCAGCTTGGCTCCCGCGACCGCGCAGCCATATTCCATGCTGCCGAGTACCTTGGGACTGCTCACATTTCCAGCAACTCGAACACTGAAGATATCTCCCAGCCCCAGATCGAATATCAGTTCCGAAGGGGTGCGAGAATCAATGCAACTCAAGACCACTGCCAGCGGGTGCTGTCCCTGGGCCGTCGCGAGGAGTTGCCGGTTCAGGTCGCGAGAGAGTCGGCGACCTGTGCGGAAGCGTTCGTTCCCTTCCGCCAGAATCTGCAAGACCTGCGTTGACGTAATCTGCCCCTGCAACTCGCGCGTGGAATA
>JAQGHS010000558.1 GCA_028291605.1 Planctomycetaceae bacterium
CAAACAACAACAGAACGCCACCCATCAGGAACATCGACGAGGTTTCCGCCTTTTCTTCCTTCTTGGCTCCCTTGGCGTCGTTCTTCTTGGTGAGCAACTTTTTCTTCTTTTCTGCCGCGGCCTTCCGTTCTTCAAGGGCCTCTTTTGCTTCCGCTGCTTTGGCGTCGGCGACGTCCGATTCAGGCGGATTGCGAACGATATCTGTTGGAGTCAAATTCATCGCCGTTTGGATCTCACGATGCAAAACGTTGAACTTGGCGTATTGAGTCTCGTTCATATTGATCTGCATAGCTGTGCGTTGGATCTCGGTGATGGCCCGCCCCATTTCGCCGGTCTTTTTCGTTGCCGCCTTGCCACCGTCCGGCATCGCTGCTGCCGCCTTAAACCGGCACAAGGCAATGTTGTAGCGCGCTTCCAGGAACGAGTCCATATACTTGGCCGCCTCCGGAGACTGCATCAGTCGCTTGGAAAGTTCGGCCCAACCCCACATGCCAATCGGTTTTTGTTTTGAAGCCGTCAGGGCTTTATCACCACTCATGGCAACGGCCCATTGCTTGGGCGATTCCGTCGTACCGGCAGCAGCCCAGTCCTGGAAGACGTAACACGCCTCGGTCTGGGTATCGATGGCATTCTTACGCTTCTGCAAGAGCTCTGTGATCCCTTCGACCGCAGCTTCGAACTCACCCGCCTTACGCTTGCAAGCCACGAGTTGCGCCTTGGCGGCCAGCAATTGTTGATCGTTGCAGAACATGGGATCGGTCCCAGCCTTGTCGATCAATTCATTGTAGGCCTTGCTGCCTTGTGCGAAGTATGTCGCGGCAACCGTCTTGTCCGGGGTGCCTTCACCCAACGACACATACATGGCACCAATCCAGGCCAGCGAGTTGTAATTCTGGCCTTCTTTGCGTGCCAACATATTCGACAGGAAGCTCTCGAACGACTTCAGAACCGTCTTGTGCTGATCGGGATTCGCCTTGGCCAACCGATCGAGTTCTTCCTTGAACTGCTTGCCTAAAGCGATATAAATCGGCAGGATGTCCTGCCCCTGGCCGGCAGCAATCTTTTCCAGCTCGGTCATCGCCTTGCGGGCATTTTCGAGGTTCTGCAGGCCGATGTACGACCGCAAGATCTGCTTGTAAACTTCCTGGGCAAACCGGCCACTCTTCACGCCATTGGCTGGTCGCTTTTCCCCTTCCGCAACAGCGATGGCAGTGATGACCGACCGCTTGTCCGTTTCCAGCAACTTTAGCGCGTCGGCGTATTGCGTGGTCTGATTGGCAATCTGAGCGAGCGTCAATTTGGCCGTCGCCAGGTCATCGGGCAGGACTTCATTGTCCGCCAGTTTCGGCTCCAGAGTGGCGATGACCTTCTTCAAAGTCTCCTGGGCCTTGGTCTGATACTCGAGCAACTTGGCAGGAGGAGGACGTTCGCCTTCGGGCTTGTTGTAGCCTTCGATGGCCGCTTCCCACAGCGTCTGCCCCAACATCAACTGCACCTTCAGATACGATGCGGAATCGGCCGGCACCTTCTCGAATGTTTCGGCCGCCTTGCCGTAATCCTTGATCTGCAGATACATCTTGCCGAGCATTTCCAGGGCTTCAATCGCCTTGGGAGTTCCCGGCCAGGTGGCCACGATGAAGTCTGAAATGCCGATCACCTTCTGGATGTCAGCCTGCTTGTCATTATTGCCCTTCGCGTTGTAGGCCTGGGCATACGCGGCCATTGCCAAGTAGGCAGAATCAGCCGGCAGGGATTCCGACTCTTCGTCTTTAGCATAGCGCCGCCCGACGAACTCACCGAGTACCGCCGAATCGTAAGACCGGCGTTGTTCATAGTAGACATAGGACAGCGAATACCGGCACGTATTCACTTCTTTCACTTTGGAATCAGCCTTCCGCAGCGACAACGCCAGGTTCAGCATCCGGGCCGTTTCTTCGAGGTGGGCTTCGAATGACTTCTGATACCGCTTGATCTCTTCCGGATCCTTGGCTCCGCGGACCAGATCCTTGGTTTCCTTGATCTTGTTGACCAGCTCACGAGCCTTGCCATAGGCCGTTTCGAAATCCTTGGGATCTGTCCCGTCGTAATTCAACGCGGCCATCAGGCGGGTGATCATGGCCTGCGACGGATCGCGATATTCGCCACCCGTACGATTCACCAAGCGGGCCAATCCCAAGGCCTCAGTCAGGATCTTCTTCTTCTCTTCGGGCTTGACGTCACGCGCCTTGGCCATATTCTCCAGAGCCCGCCCTTTTTCGTAGCGAATGCCGGTCCCGTAGCGGGTCCGAATCATCTGAGGATTCGCCTTGATCCACTCGTCGGCCAGCTTGTCAACCAGAATGTAGTCAGCCTTCTTGTCTGAATTCAGACAGATCAACTTGAAATGGGTCACCTGCGCCTGCAGGTTTTTCATCACGTTCGAGTCGGGATTGTGACTCAGCAATTCGCCGTACAATCCCAAGGCCTTCTGCAAATCGCCCTGTTCCTCGAAGCATTTGCCCTGGTACATGCGGGCATACAGGCCGGCGACCTGGCTGCGATGCTTTTGATGAATGAGCTCGAATTTGCCGGCAGCGTCCTTGAGGGTGGACTGATACTTGGGATCATCCTTCTCGTAGGCCTGAGCTTCTTCGTACTGGACGATGGCCACGTCGAGTTCGGCGCGAATCTTCATCCGTTCGGCTTCGCCTTTGGCCTCAAACTTTTCGGGTTCCTTGGCAGAGTCGACGAACGGTCCAAATGCCTGCCATTGTTTGTCATACTTGGTCGCCGCGTCTTGAAAGAGTTTGCGTGCGGCTTCGAAATTGTCTCGAGCTCCCTTCAGAAAGTCGGCTCGCTTGTTGGCATTACTGGGGGATCGCGCCTGGATCACCGCCACTTTGCCTTTGCCGACGAGCACATTCCCGGCATCCGAGTTGGCTTTGGCCGCCTTGGGATGATCCGGATTGGCCTTCAGAAATTGCTCGAGGAACGCCTGCGCACGGCCGAGAGTGGCATTGGCCGCCTCGGGATTGCGCTGGGTCTTCGCCAATTGAATCAACGTCGCAGCCTTCTCGAAGGGAATGACGGCCTTGATGTCGGGCGGGAGATCTGTGCGGGCTTCGGCCGCTTCAAGATACTCCAGAGCCGTATCGAAGTATTCCCGATCACGCAGGGCTTCGACGAATTCCAAATACGGCTCCGCTGCCGACAACCGTGAGGTTAGCAGACATAGAACCGACAAAAACACCAGAGCAAACCGGTGCCGTGCCATAGCGCTCGTTCCGTCTTAGGAATTGGATCAACTACTCCCCGGAGACGCCATGCTGCGAATCCCCCGAGGTTGCCGTCGACGAGTCATTGCCCATGCAGAACCCGGCGGCCGATGACAAATACGGAGCCCACAGGTCCGTGAATTGGCTGCTCTCAGCATAAACCCCATTTTGTCACGACGCAAGCAGAGGCCATGCAGACAATGCAGTTCTGCGCGGAATCTTGGGGAAATGAATCCGGAATTGGGAATTTGAGCCACGGATGGACACAGATGAAACACGGATTGGATTTCACCCCGGCAGGGGTGACAGCTACTAGCCCCGGGTTGAGCGAAGCGACACCCGGGGTACAGAGATCCTCGGCATGATCGACCCTGGAGGGGTCGCAGCCGTCTAGATTCTGCGACCCCTCCAGGGTCGAGGCCGACACGCGATTCCAACCCCGGGTGTCGCGAGTACGCTCAACCCGGGGCTAATAGCTGCCCCCCCTCCCGGGGTGAAGACCAGCTCATCCTGATCTGGAATCATGAACCTACCCCAAAGAAACAACAAAACCACCGGAACGAGACTCGTTTCGGTGGCTTATTGTCGTATTGTCAGGCGCGAGACGCCGGCTCAATCCGCAAGCCATTCAGCGATAAGTGCGGAATCGCATCTGTGAAATGGGCTCGGGCGGGGGCGGCGGTGTCGGCGGGACCATCGGCCCGGATGAAATCGAGGGCTGCGATTGCGACGCGGACTGGTAGGGATTCGGCGAAGGAATAACGGTCGTCGTGTTCACGGCCGGAATCGGGGCCGGTGGCATCAACACATTGTTGCCGTTGACCGAATACGGCGAAGCGGGAGCAACCGGAGTCGGGGATCCCGGAACTGGCGGTGCCGCTTGGGGAGCCCACTGAGCATCCGCTGGCAAGAATTGCGGCCCAACCACTTCCGGGCCGTAGGTTGGTTGGCCATAAATTGGCTGACCGTACGCCGGCGTGGCCGAATACGATTGCACTTCCGAATCAAGCGGGGGCAGTGAGAACGTATTGTCTGCCTGACAATTACTGCAGCCGCCGCTCGCCGCGTTGTTGACGGGAGTGCCCGTAGGCGCCGGCAGACAGCCGCTGTAGTTCGCACTACTGTAGCTCCCTCCATATGGGGAATTGCAAGGATCGGTATAGCAGCCACAACTGCAGCAACCTGACAACAGAGGTACCAGGAACAGCGCTGAGCACGCCAACAACATGTGTTTCATATCCGTCTCCCGGATGCAATCGTTACTAAGTACCCCTAACAAAACCGGTTGTGGGAGGTTCAGAACTGCGATATTTCAAGCAGTTCTGAACTGACGCAGAGGTTTTGTTAGCATTTAATTCAGTGCGGAAGTTAAGCTCGCCAGAAGGGAAAAGTGGCAAGCCGGGCAGGATGGGAAGGTGACATTCCTCGCATCAAAACGAGATCTCTCGCCTTCTATTCCAGTTATCGACGTCAACTTGGGAAGACTTGAACGAAAATAACGAAGAATCCGAATTTCCTACCCCGGAAATCCAATTCGAGGTAAGTTTGGCTCAAGACCGCCTTTCGGACGGCGAATCCCTTGGGAGTCCGTGCGGACTGGAAGCTGAACTCCCCTATTCGGATGTGGCTGCGTAAAATAGAGTCTGCAGCTCGGTGTCACCGAAGTCACCAGACTTCGGGTGATTGAGATTTGGAAGATGAGACTCGAACTCTGGCGCGCTCGGCGACAGCCTTAGGCATCAAATCCTCAAGCAGGAGACCATCATGGCAGTCACTCCCCCCTTCGGAGCTTCTTTCGAGAAACTGCGGCAGGAACTGGACCACTTGCTGGAATCAGCCTGGTCGAACGGCGAGAAGGCCTTGGACCGCTTCGGCCTGCGGTCGGCCACTGGCGGCTTCGAGCCATTTCTGGATGTCATCGAGACGGAAGAGAACGTGATCGTCGTCGTTGACGTGCCCGGTCTCGAAGCCTCGAGCGTGGATGTCGCGCTCGTCGGCAACATGCTGACGTTGCACGGCGAGCGACTCCCTTTATTGATCGGGGAGGGCGACAAGCGGCATCTCAATGAACTCCGCTGCGGCAAGTTCACGCGGTCGATCCCGCTGCCAGTCGCGGTCGATCCCGAGAAAGTCTCGGCAGCGGCACGCAACGGCGTGCTGACGATTCATCTCGGCAAACAACACATTGCGAAGCCGAGGCAGATTCCAGTCAGCGTGAGCTGACCAGGGGTCGAGGCTACGGCGTGTCCGACTTCACTCATGCTGTTCGGGACTCAGCAGCTTTTTCATCTCCGGAGAATCCATATTCTCCGGAGTTGCCAGGTTTTCGCCGGTGGCGATGCGCTTCGAGGTTTCTTTGCCGCGAATGTGGTTCACCAGTGCTTTGACCCCTTCGTAACCGATCTTCACGGGATCCTGGATGATGAGTCCGTGGATCTTCTGAGCTCGCATCGCCTCCAGCAAATGAGGCGCGGGATCAAACCCGATGAACTTCACCTTGCCGGCGAGATTCTCCTGTTCTAAAGCTCGCAACATGCCCGTGGTGTTGGGTTCGCACACCGAGAAGACACCGTTCACATCCTTGCCAAACTTGATCAGCAATTGCTGCGACTGGTCGAGTGATTTTTCGGGCGTGGTTCCGATATAGACATTCGACGACAACACTTTGATGTCGGGAAATTCTTTCTCGATCGTCTCTAAAAAGCCGTCCTCGCGGAGCCCCGTGCTTTCGCTACCCTGGTTGTAGCGGGTGAGAATCACGTTGCCCTTATTCCCCAACAGCTTGGCCAGATGCCGGGCGGCGGTCGCGCCTCCGTGCTTGTTGTCGGTGGCCACATAGCTGACGGGAGTTTCCTGGTCGTTCAGCCCGCTGTCGAAGATGACCACGGGGATTCCAGCCTGCTTGGCCTCCTGGACATAGGGCACCAGCGCTTGGGAATCGAGAGGTGCGAGGACGATTCCATCCATCTTCTTCGCGATGAAATCCTGGACCACGCTAATCTGTCCTTCGCGGTCGTCTTCCAGCTGCTGGCTCTTCCAGGAGATCTCGACATCACCCAGTTCGGTCGCCGCGTGCTGTGCTCCGGCATGGACCGACTTCCAGAATTCGTGAGTCGTCCCCTTCGGAATCACCGCGATCCGCAATTTCTTGTTCGCAGTGGGTGTCGCACCGGCAGGTGTAGCCGTACCCGAATTCGCAGGCTTTCCGTTCTCCCCCTGACAACCACAGAACAGCGCAACGGCAAACAAAGAAACCCACATCAAGCGCGGCATGAATCTTCCCCTTTGAGGCACAAGGAGCGAACAACGTGATGAACGGATCATGCTAGCACTCGCGCAGAGCAAGTCCAAGTGACCCCCGTGGCGGACGCTGCTAGCGTCCGCGATGATCGAAGGCGAGCGTTGGGCGTAAGCCCAATGGTTGTTAGCGACTTGGAGAGATCCAACTCGCGCGATCTAATCATTCGACAGGTGAGCCGGGATGTTTTTTACGAATCTTCATTTTAGGTCGCGGTCAAACTTAGCCCCACCCGCAAGACAACCATCCGGCTTACTCCGGACGCTCGCCTGGCTCAATTCAACTCCATCGCCTCTTCCCAATGAGCATACAGTTGCGCCAATTCCGCTTGCGACGTGTTGAGATCATCAAACACTTGCTTCGCCCGGCGACCATCCCGCAGAACCTCGGGGTCAACCATATCAGCCTGCAACTTGGCAATCAGCTCTTCATGCTTCGCGATATCGGCTTCAATCTCATCGACGCGGCGATAAGCGAACTGTCGCTTCCGCTTGACCGATTTATCGGGACCGCCGCGGTCGGATTTGTCGGCACTCACCGCTGCTGGTTTGGCCTTCGCCGCAGCACGCTCAGCAGCTTCCTCGGCACGGATCTTTTTCAGCGCGTGGTAATCCGAATAGTTTCCTTCGAAGTACTCGACTTTGCCTGAATCGATCGAGATCACATGCGTGGCAACTCGGTCCAGGAAATAGCGGTCATGACTGACAAAAATCAGCGTGCCGTTGAAACTTTTCAAGCCCGCTTCCAACGCCTCGCACGCCCACAGATCCAAGTGATTGGTCGGTTCGTCAAGCACCAGCACATTGATATCCAACATCGCCAGGCGAGCCAGAGCCACCTTACTGCGCTCACCGCCGCTGCACAAACTGACCTTCTGAAAGACCATGTCACCTTTGAGCCCGAAGCGACCGAGGACGTCTCGCAACGTACCGGGTGTGATCTCCGGCTTGTGCCGCGGACGAATGGCTTCGATCATGTCGGCGTCGGCCGAGACGCTTTCCAGCTTCTGGTCGAAGTACCCGATGTTGACGCCGTTGCCAATCCGGACGGTTCCTTTTTGCGGGGGTAACTCGCCCAGCATCGTCCGCAGCAGGGTCGTCTTACCACTGCCGTTGGGACCGAAAATGCCGATGCGTTCGCCACGCCGGATCCGTAAGGTCACATCCTCGAACAGCGGCGTTCCAAATCCCTGAGTGACATTCAGCGTTTCGATGACATGGTCGGCGGTGCGGGTCGCCTTGGGAAAACCCATGGAAAACGTTTGAAAATCTTTCGGCCGTTCGATGCGTTCAATTCTGGCAAGCTTTTTCTCGCGATCCTTGGACTGCGTCGCCAATTGACCGTAAGCATTCTTACGGATGAAGTCGGTGAGATCGGCAATCTCTTCCTGCTGCTTTTCCCAGGCTCGCTGCTGGACGAGCATCCGCTCCGCACGCTGCCCCCAATACGCTGAAAAATTGCCGGGATAGTCGGTGATCTGATGACGATGCATTTCGAGAATGCGGTTCGTCACCTTGTCCAGAAAATACCGGTCGTGACTCACCACGATCAGGGCTTGATCCGAGTTCGCCAGGTAGTTTTCCAACCATTCGGTGGCATCAATATCGAGATGATTGGTCGGTTCATCGAGCAACATCACATTCGGTGCCGCCAGCAACAGTCGCGCCAGCAGGATGCGGTTCTGCTGCCCGCCGCTGAACTGAGTCGACGGCCGGTCGTATTGATCGGGTGAGAACCCCAGCCCCTGGAGCACTTGATCGACGCGATGATCGAGGTTGTACGCATCCAGGCGATGCAATTCAGCCTGCACGATATCGTATCGTTTATGCAGCCGTTCAAGGCTCGCCGCGTCCGCATCCTCGGCCATCTTATGGGCAAGCTCTTCGGCTTCCTCCTGCAGAGCATACAGCGGCCCGAGACCCGATTTGGCTTCGTCCAGGAGGGTGCGCTCCGCAGAGAACTCGGCGTGCTGCTCCAGCATGGCAATGCGCGTCGCCGAGTGCCTTTCGACGGTTCCCACGTCGGCATCGTCCAAGCCGGCCAGAATATTGATCAACGTCGACTTACCCGCCCCGTTCGGCCCCACCAGACCGATCTTTTCTCCGGGTCGCAGATCGAACGTGACGTTCGAAAAGACCGGATCAGAATCGAATTGGCGGGCAAGATCACGGACGGTCAGCAAAATCATCGTGGAACAGTGCGAACGGCTGGAGAGTTAATGACGGCAACCGCTTTACGGTTCCCCTAACGGCAGTCTCAATCGTAGTCCATCGGGACGATTCCCGACAAGGCGGTCCCTTGCAGGGGGCAGACGGGACAATTAGGCTACCCCGACGAGAAACACTGGGTTTGTTTTAGACTTCGCAGCCTTAAATTTGTGACAACTGCTCCCCTCGCCCTGGTACCCCGGGGAGAGGGGTCGGGGGTGAGGGGCACGATTTACCACCGACTTTGGAACTTTTGATTGTCAGCTTCGCCGATCTTTTGCGGAATACCGTTCGCAATCGTCATGGGGAAGTTGACTCGCAAATGCCCCTCACCCCCGACCCCTCTCCCCGGGGTACCAGGGCGAGGGGAGCGATTGTCGCTTCGCTTCCATGGGAAAATACCGGGCAAACCCCGCTAAACTACCAACGCAATTTACGATCAACCAACAGAAAATCGCCATGTCCGAAAAAACTTTGATCCGCGTGGGACACAGTCCCGATCCCGACGACGCCTTCATGTTCCACGCCCTGGCCAACGACAAGATCGACACCGGCCACTATCGCTTCACTCACGAGCTGCAAGACATCGAAACACTGAACCATCGGGCTCAGCGGGGCGAGTTGGAATTGTCGGCCGTCAGCCTGCACGGCTATGCCTACGTCACCGACAAGTACGCCCTGTGTGCCTGCGGCGCCAGCATGGGCGACAATTACGGTCCGATGGTCGTCGCTCGTCAACCGGGGCAGATTTCCAGTCTGCGCGGCAAGAAGATCGCCGTACCGGGAACTCTCACGACAGCGTTCCTGTCGTTGAAGTTGCTCCTCGGCAACGATTTTACGTACGAAGTCCATCCCTTCGACGAGATCCTGAACATCGTCGAGCAGGGCAAAGCCGACGCTGGCCTGATCATTCACGAAGGCCAGTTGACCTACGCGACGCAGGGCCTGCACCTGATTGTCGATATGGGCAAATGGTGGTACGAAGAAACCGGCCTGCCGTTACCCCTGGGAGGCAACGCCATCCGCCGCGACCTCGGCCGCCAGGCGATGGAAGAAGTGACCGCCCTCTTGAAGCAGAGCATCGAATACGGTCTGCAGCACCGCCAAGAGGCCCTCAGCCACGCCTTGCAATACGGTCGAGATCTCGATCGCAGCCAGGCCGATAAATTCGTCGGCATGTACGTGAACGACTGGACGCTCGACTTCGGCCCGCGCGGCCGGCAGGCTGTGGAATTGCTGCTCAAGCGAGCCTACGATCAGAAGATCATTCCGCATCCGGTCGACATCGAGTTCATCGGGTAATCAGCGAGGGTCCACCGTAGGGACCTCTCCGACCCAGGAGGGGTCACAACACTTTCCGGTGGTGTCGCCGCGCTCCTCAACCACCGGCTACTCTCTCTAATCCATCCGGGATAAAAGTCCCATTCCCGGCCCTCGGCTTTTCCCGGCTATAATAGCTTATTGATAATAACAATGGAGATCGTTCCGATTGCCGCCAGCGCGCACCATTGCCAGCGAAACCGCTTCGAAAAACTCGAGCAGCTCGTCAACTGACGCCAGGCATCCAGAAAGTTGACTCGGGAGTCGGAGCTCAGTCTGCGAATCGTAACACAGGCCCTAAGAGAAAATGCCACTGCCGTAAACGGGAGCACCGTCAAA
>JAQGHS010000900.1 GCA_028291605.1 Planctomycetaceae bacterium
AGGTGAGCCCGGCGGCGTAAGCCCCGGGATTCTTCTCCGTCGTGGGATAGGCTTCCAGCCTGTCATTTGTCACCTCAAGTGACAAATCGGAAGTCCATTCGTCCTACGATTGCCACTTCGATTGCCACAGACTCTTGGATCATCGCTCTGTCGCTTCGCGATTGCCAGGCAGGATGCCTATCCTACGACGAAGAATCCGGGGGCTTACGCCGCCCGGCTCACCAAGACTCCAGCGACACAGCCCTTGTCTCCGAAATAAACAACAGTCGATCTCTCTTGCGTTCTGACTCGAACGGCGGGATTATGAGGAGATCGGAACGGATCAAAACTCGTTAGAAAAATCTCCCAACTCAAAGTTCAATCACATGGCGCGTCGGGAAAATCGACCAGCGGAAGAGCCGCCCCGTCCCGCCCCGCGTCCACTGGCTCCGCGCATTCCCGCCGCCGCGCCCAAAAAGTCGACGCCTGCGGTCAAGATTCTCATTCAGACCGATCCGTCAGACTTAGAACCGCGCACACTATTTGAGCGGCTCAAGCAGAATTTTGCCGAACGGGCTTCCAGTGTGATGGTCAGCCTGGCCATTCATCTGGTGGCGCTGATGTTGCTGGGCCTCGTTGTCTATCAAACGAGCGAAGGTCTCGAGGCCTCTGACGGCATCATCGCAACCTGGCTCACGCCGGAAGATATGAAGGAACGAGAAAAGCAACTGGCACAGGCCGTCCAAGTTGTCGAGATTGAAGCCGTGGCCATCAATCAGCCGAAAGTCACTGCGAAACAACCTGAAAGCGAAGAGGGTCCGAAGGCCGCACAAGCCGAAGCCGCCATTGCGGATGTTCCCGTCGCCAATGCTCCCAAAGTGGGGCGGGCTCTGACCGGACGCACGCCAGAAAAAAAGGAATCGCTCCTCAAATTGCTGGGAGGCACCAGGCAATCTGAGGACGCCGTCGGTCGCGGTCTGGGTTGGCTCGCCAAACAGCAACAATCCGACGGCCGCTGGGAATTACATCGCGGCTACGACAATCCCGGTCGCGAGAACCTGCGAACCGATACGGGGGCGACGTCTCTCGCCTTGCTGTCGTTCCTCGGTGCCGGCTACACGCACCAGGAAGGCAAGCATAAAAAGGTCGTCGAAAAGGGACTGAACTGGCTGAAAAAAGTTCAGAAGCGTGATGGCAATCTGCATGACTGGGAAGAACTCGGCCGGCAGACGGCGTTTTATGCACATGGCCAGGGCACGATCGTGTTGTGCGAGGCCTATGCTCTCACCAATGACGAAACACTTCTGGAGCCGGCCCAGAAGGCGTTGCAGTTCATCTATGATTCGCAGAACGAACATGGGGGCTGGCAATATCAACCGGGCGCCGTGGGAGATCTGTCAGTAACGGGCTGGCAAGTCATGGCCATGCAGAGTGCCCGCATGGCGGGGATCGAGGTTCCTGAAGATGTCCTCGCCCGGACCAGTCTGTTTCTGAATTCCGTCTCCAGCGAACAAGGGAGCCGTTATCGCTATAAAGCCACCGACCCCTCGACCGGTTCATCGCCCGCGATGACCGCGGAAGGTCTGCTCTGCCGCCAATACCTCGGCTGGCCCAAAGATCATCCGGGAATGCGGAACGGCGTGAACTGGCTGCTGGAAGATCAGAACCTGCCGAAGTGGGTGGACGGACGCCGAAACGTTTACTTCTGGTATTACGCCACCCAGGTCATGCACCATATCGAAGGGGAGGCCTGGGATCGCTGGAACGCCGCACTGCGAGATCAGATCGTTTCCAACCAGATCAAGGCCGGCAAACTGGGGGGAAGTTGGCATCCCAGCAAACCCCAGGGCGACGATCACGAATACGGCGAAGCAGGCGGACGACTCTATGTAACCTGCCTATCGATCCTGACCCTGGAAGTCTACTACCGCCATCTGCCGATCTACCGACAAGAATCTGCTGCTGCCGAGTGACGTCTTAGGCGAGCGTCCGGCGTTAGCCGGATGGTTGTAAGCGACTCGCACATTAGGGGTAAGCGTCGCGTCCCAACGCGGTCCGTAGGATGGGCACTCTTGCCTGTCTGTATTGAAGTGCGAAGAGCAGCGGAGTCATAACTCACTTCGGCTGGTTATGGTCTTGTGAATTCTACTGGTGACTATCCTTCAGCGATAACAGGGGACGGGCAGGAGTGCCCATCCTACGGGCCGAGTATTCCGGCTGATATCGCTTGGCTTGCCTGCGGGATCGCAATGAAAGACACTTCTGCCAGTCTGCGTTGCGGCCTGTGAGGTGTTGTCATTGTCGGGTCGCAGGCAGGCGCTGCACGTTTCCTTTGGATATCGGGAATCAGACCATCACCATCGATACTACTCAACTTGTAATCTTGTGCCTGTCGGCCGTGCTGGCCGGGATCGTCAACTCAGTCGCGGGCGGCGGGACGCTATTGACCTTTCCCGCTCTGACATTTGTGCTGGGGCCAAGTGCCGCCGCCACAGTTATCGCCAATGGGACGAGTACCGTCGCCCTGTGTCCCGGATCGATTGCTTCGATCTGGGGC
>JAQGHS010000618.1 GCA_028291605.1 Planctomycetaceae bacterium
TAGAGATGAGGTTCTCTATTCATCGCAGTTTATCGTCTCGTCGGATAGGTCTTCTCGTGCACGATTCAGCAGAGGTGAGGCTGTGGTCACAGCAAAGGTCAACGTGAAGGGTGAGGAAGCTGGCGGATTGCGCTTGGATTTGGAATACACTGAAACGCGCGTTCAGGCAGATGTGGTTGTCGTCGACGGCGTTCGGCGACGACCTACATCAAGATCCGGAGCTCAGACCTCAGTGGTGATTAAATTAGGTGAACCGATCACCCTTGGGGGAGGCGCCAACATCCTGACTACGAAGGATAAGAATAATGTAGATATCCGTCGCAGCACGAGAAACAAAATCGTCTTGCGCCTCACCGAGTTCAAGCCCGGTGATTTAACACCCGAAGAAATTGAAGAAGCCGACCAGGTGGCTCTAGTTGGAGTCTGGAACGCAACGGAATTGATTTGCAATGGCCGGCCTGCACATGAGGCGTCGGTTAAGCCGGTCGAGTTCAAATTCATTAACCCTGGCCAATTCAGTGCCCGGGGGTTGGATTCAAATACGGATGTTCATAAGTTTGAATTCGAACTCGATGCAGGCCGTTCGATCAAGCGAGTCACGGTGTATCCGGCCGACGGACGCTGGAAGGGCATCCCAATCGGCGGCCTTTATGAGCTGAATGGCGATGTGTTACGCATTGCCATTCGTGATTTTGAAGCCACCGATCCCCCACCCGAATTGAAGATTTCGAAATTTGCCACCCAGTGGAATTCCGAACCCATCGACTTTCCGGCCAAGTTCGAATCGACCGCCGGGTCCTCGATCAGGCTGATCACACTGAAACGGAAACGCGGCAATTCGTGACCAGCAAAGTAGCCTGAATCACTGCATCGAAAATTCGACGTCTCAACGCACCCGACTCAGAGAGTCAGGCTACGACTCGGCTAACACCTCGTCTTTCCGTCAATTGCGCGTAATCGTCTCGTGCAAGTTATAGAGCACGCGGGCGATCGACGTCGTTGCGGCAAGTTGGGCATGGTCTAGGTCGAGAGACGCCGCTGCCGAACCGATTTTTAGCAACTCTTCCGCCGCCGGTTTCTCGGCCTGATATTCGACGAGATGCTTCTGATACATCGCTGTCAGGATCTTCACTTCTTCCGGGCGAGGGGCTCGGGACAGCAAATGCTGATAGGCAAACTGCAGTCGGGTGCCGATGTCCGGGCCTCCCTCGCGCAACATGCGCTCGGCCAGCTTGCGGCTGGCTTCGACATAGGTCGGGTCGTTTAACAGGACCAATGCCTGCAGAGGCGTATTGGAACGAGTGCGTTCGACGGTACATTCCTCGCGGGTCGGGGCGTCGAACGTTTTCAAGCTGGGATGCAGGAACGTGCGGCACCAATACGTGTAGAGGCCTCGGCGATACAGACCTTCGCCATGATCGTTTTGCCATTCCCGCATGGGGAAGTTCAGGTGCGACCAATATCCAGGCGGCTGATAGGGCTTGGAACTGGGACCGCCCAGCTTGTGAATCAACAGGCCGCTGGTAGCGAGGGCGTTGTCGCGGATGATTTCGGCATCGAGCCGGAATCGTCCCTGTCGGGCCAGCCAACTGTTGAATGGGTCGATGTGCTTCAGTTGTTCGCTGACCAGTGAGGATTGTTGATAGGCTCCGGACATCACCAGTAGTTTCAACGTTCGCTTGACGTCCCAGCCGTGATCCACGAAATCGAGAGCCAACCAGTCGAGCAACTCGGGGTGCGTCGGCCATGAACCTTGGGCTCCGAAGTCTTCGAGCGACTTGACGAGACCCTGGCCGAAGGTCAGCTTCCACAGGCGATTGACCATGACTCGCGCGACGAGCGGGTTGTCACGGCGGACGAACCACTCGGCCAGATCGAGCCGTGTCTGGCGTCGATCGGCGGCGGGCGGTGCGTTCTGCAGGAATCCGGGAACGGCCGGGGCGACGACTTCGCCGGTTTCGTCGAGCCAGTTGCCGCGCGGTAGCACGCGAATCATCCGCGGTGCGATGGCCGTTGACACCAGTGTCGTGCGAATTGTCTTCTGGAAATTCTTCTTCTCAGTTTCTTCCAGAACCAATTGTTGACGCAAGCGGATCAGGCCTGGGTCAATCGTTTTGTAGTAGTCGGCCAGCACTTTTTTCTGTTCGGCGTTGCGCTGATCGGCGGCGATCTTCAGGACCGCGACGACGTTGTCCGGCAAACCCTGATCTTGCAGGGTGGGTTTGTCGCCGGAGGTTAATGCCAGGCGGAAGCGGCCAATCGTGTGTCCCGCGTATTGGGACTCATGCTTCAGGCGGATGGTGATTCGCGATTCAGGCGTCATGGCGATCGGTTCGGCGAACACGAAGGCGGCCTTGCGATTTTCTTTTTTCTCATGGCCACTGACGGCCCAGCCCGTTTCTGGATTCGTATCGAACGCTTGGGTGATTGGGAACGTGTTCTGTTCGAAGTCGGCCATTCCCGACGCGATCTTCACCGGACGGCCTTCATCCACTACGGTCGGAGCGACGGTGACTTCGATGCCGGTCAGCACGAAGTTTCCATTGGTTCGCGAGAGGCCGCCGTTGCTCAACGTGGGATGAGTCAAGGCTTCCAGTCGCAACCCCGTCACGCGGGGCAGGTCCGTCGCGAGAGTGATGATGTATGTGTCCTTGGCGGGATTCTCACCCGAGCTTAAGACCGACAGGTCCTCTTGCGGCGTCAATGTCGCCTTACCGGTGGATTCAGATTGCAGCGGCTTGACGATACTCCAGACTGGTTTGTTTTTCGCCAGATCGGCGAGGGCGGTGGTTTCCCATTTGGATTGAGCGAACGCGACGTCGTTGTTCGTGATCTGCGCCGGATTCTCAAGCTGTGACTTGATGGCCTCGATTTTGGCGTCGAGTTCCAGTTGCCGGGCTGTCTGCTGCGGGGTGGGGATGGCGGTTCCGGCTTGTTCCCCGACTGCCGTTTCCTGGATGTCGGCGAAGAATGCGGCGAGGCCGTAAAAGTCCTTGGCGCGGAACGGATCAAACTTGTGATCGTGGCATTCGCAGCAGCCCATGGTGGATGCCATCCAGACGGCCGACACATTTCGGACACGGTCGGCGGAATACTTGGCCATGTACTCCTTGGCCTGGGCTCCTCCTTCGCGAGTCGTCATCAGCAGGCGATTATAACCCGAGGCAATCCGTTGTTCGGTCGTTGGATTCGGCAGCAGATCGCCCGCGAGTTGTTCGATGGTGAACTGATTGAACGGCTTATTGTTATTGAACGAGGAAATCACATAATCACGATACATGTCTCGATCTTCGTGATTGTCTCCGTGGTAGCCATTGGTATCCGCATAACGCACCAGATCCAGCCAGAACACGGCCATTCGCTCGCCGTAGTAGGGCGAATC
>JAQGHS010000687.1 GCA_028291605.1 Planctomycetaceae bacterium
GTCTCGCTTTTCCTGGACCGTCACCCTGCCCCCGGGCAAGCATCAACTGGTGGCGAAGGCGCTTTCAGCAAAAAGTGCCGGGTTGAGTGACGATCTCGAAGTGGAATACGCGAAGGAGCGGGCTGAGTTGCCGCGGCTGTTTGTCCTGGCGATCGGGATTTCGGCCTATCAGCGTGAGGATCTGCGACGCGCGTTTCCTGCGAAGGATGCTCAGGCGATTGCCGCGGAATTCGCCAAGGCAGATACCAGTGCCTTTTCGGAAGTACAAGTCCACTTGCTGCAAGATCAGCAGGTGACGCGGCTGGAACTCACCAACCAGTTTGAATGGCTGCAGCAGAACATGACGGCGAATGACGTGTGCTGCATCTATCTCGGCGGACGGGGTGAACGCGATGCCGAGGGAACCCTCTATCTGCAGCATCAAGAGAGCCGGCCCGGGGATGCGGCGGCAGGCCTGTCCGAGAAGCATCTCGCGAATTACCTGCAAAAAACGCCCGGAAAGTTATTGCTGATGCTGGATGTGATCGATCATAGCGGCAATCAAACAGGCAATGCCGCCATCGACAGCCGTTCGTTAAGTGATTTCGTGCGACTGCTGGATTCTGATGAATATGGTGTGTCGGTAATCTCGGCAGTGGGTGGACGCGAGTTGCCACGTGATATGTCGGCGGGCGGGCATAGTGCCTTTGCGCAGGCGATCTTGAATGGACTCTCGGGGAAGGCCGATACCAATTCCGATGGTGCGATCGACAATAAGGAGCTCGGGCAGTTTGTGCGTGCGAACGTCAAGTCGCTGACGAATGATGGTCAGCGGCCAGTGGTTTCGCATCCGTCTCTGGTGGAGAAGTTTTCGGTGTTCCGGTTGCCGCGATAAGTGGTGCGGGTGCAGAAGAATTTAGCCACGGATGAACACGGATTAAACACGGATTGGGTCATCCTGTGTCTGAATCTGTCCCTTTTGTCCTTCCCCTCCTTTTTTGTCCCTTTGAATGTGATTAATAAGAAGGGACGGAAAGGACAGAAGGGACGTAAGGAAGGGAGTGTCCTTAATCCGTGTTTAATCTGTGTTCATCCGTGGCCAAGAGTTCTTCCTCCGGAATTTGTCTTTCGCTAGAGAACCAAATTGTCCTTGATTACGCGGCTCCGCGTTGTTCGATCTGACGTTCGGCTTGCAGCCAGTTGCGGATCTGTTCGAGTTCGCGGGACCAGGTTTTTCCCAGGCGGCGTTCGAAGAAGGCTCCGAACAGGAGGTCCAGGGTCTCGCTGAAGTGGCGGATGCTTTGGATCCGATTTTCCAAGGGACCGCGCCCGCCCCCTTCGTCGTTCTCGATCTTCGCACCGTTGATCGAAATCATCTCGGCCTGCAGGACGAAGTCGTACTGTTCTCCGAGACGCGACAGAATCAACCCGGCCTTACGCGGCAGCTTGCCCGAGAGGACTGCTTGATGAGCTTCCGGTAGCGTCACCGGGGACTCGTGGGTGATCGTGTCCTTGCCCGATTCGCCGCGCGGGCATTCGAGACGGAGCGTTTTCACGATCATAGCCGTAACTTCAGTATCGTCGGCCAACGAGATCGTGTCGGATTGAGATTCCAGGTACCACCACAGCCAGAGCAGGAACTCGTTGCCGAGATAGTCGAAGTTGCCGGACTCTTGATTGTGCCAACTGATCGGGGGTTGGATTTCTCGCGTGTGGAAGGGGGTCGGATCGGCTTCGGCGAGATTCATCCGGTGGTCGTCTTCAACCGCCCATTCGCTCGCCAATTTGCCTGACGTCAGTTGTTCGAACGAGAGCTCAAACGCATCGGCAAACAGGTTGATGCACAATTCCAATGAGGCCGGGCTGGAGGTACCGACGTAGAGAATTCCGTCGCGCGCATCCCATAGCACCGGGAATTGCTGCATGCGGCGGTAGCGGCCCGTCTTGAGTTCTTCCTCACAGCGCTTTTCGACTGATTCTTTGGCTTCCTGCTTTTGGGTTTTGGTTGGCCGGCCGTTTGGATTTTCGGCGGCGAGGACCGCCAGTTCCATCTGCAGCCAGGCCTTCTTCAACGGCGAGGGAATCTTGTTGGTGTCGATGCGGACGGCACAGTGGAGTGTGTCGTCGATCATCGCCTTATCCCATTGGAAATCGGTATCGAAGAGATGCTCACCGGCGAGGAAGCCGACTTGCGTCCCGTCACCGGTCGGTTCCAACTGCCCGATGGCATGTTTGATCAGAATATCGAGATGTTCGGGGGCGAACTGACGTGGCCCTTCACTGGTGATGCGAAAACGTTCGCATGTGATCCGTCCCGATAGAAATCCCATTCCGGCTCCTAAATGACTGAGGAAGGATGTGTCTCACGACCGACGCGAAAAATCATCGGTGTGGAGTCTTCCTGACCGGTATCGGCGAACGGATCGCAGGCGTGAGATGTGAGTTTTCCAAACACGCATAATCCGCCGGACTTGCCTACGTGGATTATTCGGAGAGTTCGGATGAAAGTCGTTGATCACTCCGTGATCGAAACGCGGGCGCAGTAGCAGCCAACAAGCGTCCCTACGATTTTCAGTCGCCGGCGCCAGCCCACGGGTTGGAGCGTTGTGCGAGATTGACTTCTCCAAACGAGCCGAGCTGGACGCTGGCGCGTGGCGACCGATCTTCGAATGTTATCTCACCCGGAAACTGCGATCGCGTTTCGATCGCGGAGCGATCAACGACTTTCATTCCCAAAGCAGTACAGATACTCCTGCCGCTCGCCCCCGCTGCGGTCTCCGACTCGCAGGAAGATCTGGCCACCGCAGATCGCTGGGCTGGGGAAGGAGTCGTCGCCCACCTTGTTCTCGGCGACGAGATCGAACTTCTCTGGGTTGGGTTTGAAGACGTACAGCGTGCCCATTTCATTCGCCTGATAGATGTGGCCTCCGGCGAGGACCGGTGAGGCACTCACGGGGCCTTGCAGGCGTTGCTTCCACATTTCTTTGCCATCTGATCCCTGCCAGCAGAACACCACGCCGTTGTCGGTCAGGGCATAGAGATGCCCCTGGTAGGCCAGCATCGATTGCTCGTAGCACTTCTGGTTGTTCTTCCACAGGACTTTGCCACTGCCATCGGCTTTGACGGCAATGGTTTCGGCCTTGGGATAGCCGCCGCTCGCGAAGACGATTCCGTCGTCCCAGACCATGGTGCCGCAAGTGGCTGCGGTGGTGCCGGGTGTCGACCAGAGTTGCTTGCCGCTCGCCGGATCAAAGGAGGCGACCTTTTGCGAGCCGCTCAGTAATAGCTGGTCTTTGCTGCCGATACTCGCCACGACTGGGGAGGAGAACGAAATGCTGTGAGGGCGGTCGGCCTTCCAGAGTCGTTTGCCCTTGCGTCGATCGAAACCTGAGAGAAAACTCTCTCCGTCATATTCGCCGGAAATGATCACCGAATTGCGATAGATCAACGGGGATGGGGCATAGCCGTATTGAAAGGAAGTCGGATGAAAGGGCCCCGCGGCCTCTTTCCACAGGATCTCGCCGCTGAAGTCCAGTGCGACGGCCTGGACGGTTTCGTGGTTGTAGAACGTGGCAAACAGCCGTTCGCCGTCCGAAGCCACGGTCGGGCTGGCTTCAGTATTCTTCGGATGATTTCTTTCAGGGAATCCGCCGCGGTTGACTTCGGTCTGCCAGAGTTGCTTGCCCGTCGCCCGGTCGAATGCCAGGACGTAGTGAATCTGCTGCTTCACATCGGCCGTCGTCAGATAAACCCGATCACCGACGACGGTGGGCGACGAATGGCCACGACCGGGGACTGGCGTCTTCCACACGACGTTGTCCTTGTCGCTCAGCTTGGTTGGTACGGGCTGATCGTCGCCAAGCCCGTTACGGTGCGGGCCACGCCACCACGGCCAGTCGGTCTTGAGGGAGAGTTTCGGAAAGTCTTTCAGATCGTCTTCCTGCGCGTTCGCGACAGGACTGAGAATGAGAAACCCCAGCACGACGGTCAAACAGGTCACGCCACGTAGGAATGATTGGGTCATCACGAGATTGGTTCCTCTAATTGTGAGTCGTGCGAAATCCAAGCATCCGGAATGATTCGCACTGTTGTAGCCAGGCTCGCCAGAGCGTGGGAAACCAACGCCCGACCCACGTTCTGGCGAACATGGCCTACAGGATTGCATCTCTTCCAAGCCAAATCGATTTCAGCGGAATTATCACATAAAGGTATATCGATATTGGAATGACTGTAAAGGGATTGTATCGTAATGGCGTGACTTGTTCGAATCGCGGAACATTCCGCGGTTTGGGCAGCACGCTTGGCTGTCACTGGTGGGTTCATCTGTACGGCCGGCACATTTTGACAATTTGTCAAAATGGCGGTCGGATAGGTGAGTGCAGTTGCGGATTAACACTCCCCAGATTTAAGATATGAATCAATCAACTGTGATCTATTTACAGAGTTCCCCCTGAGCTCACTCAATTCAGACACCTGATCGCCCCTGTCGGCGGTACTGACTGAAAGAGATCTCAAGCGAACTCTGCATGTATTTTAAGAGTTCCTGAGATTAGTTGTCCTTAATTCGGTTTGGCGTCGTTTCATATCGAGCGTAACTGTTTGTCGTTAGGTTCGATGTCTCCCATCGCCCTGTGAACGGATTATGACTTCAGACCAGGAACTCAGCGAACGGCTACTCAAGAACGATCGAGAGGCTTTTGAAGCCATCGTTCAGAAGTACCAGCGTGGCGTCTTTGCCTATTTGCGGTCGCGCCTTCTCGCCGTCAGTGATGCGGAAGATCTCACGCAAGAGGTGTTTCTGCGGTTCTATCAAGCTCGGGAACGATTTGACACGAGTAGTCTCATTCGCCCCTGGCTGCTGGGCATCGCGCGGAACCTCTTAAAAGAGCACATGCGGAAACTGAAACGCCGCAAGGAAGTCGCCTGGACCGAATTGTGTCTGGAACTCGAAGACATCGTTCATATGCGTCCCGGCGAAACGAACGAGGATTTTCTGGCTCATCTACCGCACTGCATCGGCGAGCTGGGGCAAAGTGCTCGGGAAGCCATTCAGTTGCGTTATTCGGGCAGCCTGTCGTTGCTGGATATTGGCCAACGACTCAAACGCAGCGAAGGGGCGATCAAGCTCCTCATGTTTCGGGCTCGTCAAGCTTTGAAATATTGTCTGGATAATAAGACGCGGAACCCCCACTTATGAGCCAGCTCAGCGATCAAGAGCTGATACAGCTCGTTCAAGAGAAGACTCCTGAAGAACTGAGCGAGACGGAACTCGACCAGCTACGGGAGCGCTTGCGCGTCTCGTCTGAGTTGCGGGATACGTTGATCGAGCAGTTGCACTTCGAAGCCTATCTGAACGAAGCCCTCGGCAAATTCGAAGTGTCAGTCGACGAGATCGTGGCGGTCGGTGGACCGGCTCGCAATCGACTCGACGGCTATTGGACTTGGGCCCCGGTCCTGCTGATTGGACTGCTGTTAGCGTCGTTGTTATTGGTCGTGGCATTCCTGCCCGAGAAGCCGAAGGACAAGCCGGTCGTCGCTGACCAGGACGCCATCAAGAAGGCGGAAGAAGAGCTCGCCGCTGCGAAGAAGAAGGCTGACGCCGAGAAGGTGGTCGAGTCCACCAAGCCCGAGAAGGTCGATCCGAAGCAGCCGGTTGCCGTGGTCGCCACGCCGGTGAAACCTGCCGATCCAGCGGTGACCAAACCGATGCCGGCTGCTGTCGATCCGGCACAGCTCTGGCGGAAGGAATTTGAAGCCGAGACTTTCGCGCGCAGCAACATGAAGGTCGACTCGAAGAATATGGGGCTGGGCATTGGCGTCATCTATGCGGATGACGCGAAGCCGGTGTTTGCGGACTATGACATCGCGATTCCCCAGGCGGGAAAGTATCGCATTGATCTGCGTTATGCCTCCAAGGTCCAACGCCCGCTGAAGGTCATCGTGAATGGCCAAGCGGTGTTAGTCGGCGTGGCTCGCTCGACGACCAAGGACTGGAAGCCGCAGTTTCAGGCGTGGTTTCCTGTCGGCGAGATCGAGTTGCTCGCGGGCATGAATGCCATCCGATTTGAATCCGATCCGCCGGCGAAGCAGAAGCGGCTCGGTCAGTTTCCCGCACTCGACCGGTTTTCGTTGACGTCCTCATTTGCCGTCACGGTGCCCATCGCCCCCGCCGAATCTGTCGCGCCGAATGCTCCCTGGGCTCAGTTGGTCAATCGAGATACCCCGGCACTCCCCGCCTTGGAGGCGAGCTACAAGCCCCAGGGTGACCAGTGGGGCCTGCGCCGCGAGAAACTCCAGCAGTGGCTCGAACCGGTTGCCGGTTTACCGCACCAGTTTCATGAATCGATGTACGGCGAAATGCCGCTGTCGGCTATTGATGGCGTCTTGAAGCTGCGAGCGCCGTGGCCGACGGACGCCGTGATGCGGATGTCGCTCTATGATCATGTGGGACTGCGACTGCACTTCTGGAATGGCATGGAAGGGGTCACGTTTCAATTCAGTGATCGGCCATCCCACTGGTGGGCCGCCTATGGAACGACACGCCAGACCGGCCTCCCGAAGCCTGAGACCCGGGTGCTGATCGGTGGTGCCGATGGTCGCATGGATCCGATCCTGCACGGACAGATTGAGTTTCGCCACCAGGCGGGGACGCTGATCTTAAGCCGGGGTGATATTCGGCTGATTACGGTCCCGTTTGCCAGGCCGCCCGGGGAAGTCTATTTCGACGGCCGGGCCGGACTGAGCGGCTTTACGATGTACCGCGGTTCGCCGCTGCCCGATGAAAGTTTTCCGACGCGTCCCTATGCGATCCGGACCGAAAAACCGGCTCAATTGACGAATCAGCCCAAGCTCGGGCAGGGTGCGATTCTCAGTGCGCTCCCGGAAGGGACGCTGGAGCTGACTTCCGAGAAGACCAAGGAAGGCTCGCAGGTTGCCATTCCCATGGAGTCCTCCGGATTGCAGGAAATCATCCTGCAGATTGAGAACGCGACCCCCGGTACTGGGGTTTATATTGGGGCGGGTCCCGGCCAGCCGATCCATCGCCTCGGCTTCTGTCGCGAGCTCACCACGAAGGCCACGTGCCTCGCCTGGTTGCGTCCGGGCGAACTGACCGTGGATGTGAATCAGGACGTCAATCTGTCGGTCGTTCCCTTCACCGCCAAGAAGCAATGGCTCAGACTGGTGATGGGGATTGGTTCGCTCAAATGTTGGACGAGTGCCGATGGCATTCATTGGGGACGGGCGCTGGATCCTCTGCGCGGACTCCGTGGGGGTTGCGTGGAATTTGGTCTCTACGCGATACCCGGTGAGGAAAAACGCAGCATCACGTTGCGACGTGTCGAAGTCCGCGGACTGAACGCACTGACTTCGATAGTGCCCGATGATCTGCTTGATCGCACGCCTAATCTTCCTGGCGATTTGGATGTCGAAGCGTGGTTGGAGAGTGTGATCGAAAGCCAGCCGCCGGGGATTGATTCGCTGCAATGGCGGCAAGCCTGTGCGCTCAAGACGTTGGCTCTCGGGACGGCCGGTGAGTTGGGTAAGACGTTGCTCGCGGGCTTGATTGCCGATGTCATCGTGCGACCGGT
>JAQGHS010000715.1 GCA_028291605.1 Planctomycetaceae bacterium
ACAGCCTGGGCGCTAACTCAAATTCTGGCCGGGCAATTCAAGGCCGGATGTCGCGTTGCCGCTGATCAGTGCGGGCTGTCTGTGGCAATCTGCGAAAGATTGTTTCGTTGTTTTTCGCTTCTGTTTCGCTGATCCGACTGCAATCGTGAGTGACATGGCATCGCAATTGCGGTTTGAGAGTTGGCATTCAAAGAAAGGTCGAATTTGAACTGCTCAATTCCTTCAGGATCAGGAGACAAATCATGGCGAACTTCAAACGGATCTTGCTGGCGGCGGATTTTAGCGAGACTTCGGCCTGCGCGGTCGAGCATGCCGTGCTGATGGCGAAGACGTTTGACGCTGCATTACACGTGCTGCATGTGGTGGAAAATGAAGTCCCGGCGATGATGGACGGCCTGTCCTATCTGCCAGCGAACTTCTTTGAGGAAATTGAAAAACAGGCCGCGGAGCAACTGGAACAGGTGATTAGCCGTGAGGACCGGGATAAACTGTCAGTGACACTGGTGATGCGCAGGGGGGCGTCTTTTCTGGAAATCATTCGATACGCTCGCGAGCAGAAAATGGATTTGATCGTTCTCGGGACACACGGACGCGGGGCGCTGGCTCATGTTTTACTGGGCAGCGTTGCGGAAAAGGTCGTTCGCAAGGCACCATGTGCCGTGTTGACCGTACGTCACCCGAAACACGAATTCGTGATGCCGTAATCGACTCGCGAGCTGAATCCAGGTGAGGTGGATATAACTTCAAGGTCAGTGTTGTCGATTCGAAGACGAAAGGTGTCGCAGTGATTCATCCGGAAAACATTGACCTGTTGATCGTGGAAGATGACGAGGACTATCGCAAGACGGTGGTTCGCTGGTTTCTGAGACGCGGGTACCGAGTGCAGGACGCTCGGACGGCGGAAGAAGCCGTGGATCGCTGCCAGCGGCAGCAGTTTCACGTCGGCGTCTTCGATCTTCGCATGCCGGGTCAGTCGGGATTGGAATTGCTGCAGCAAATCAAGGCGAGCAGTCCCGAGACCGAAGTCATTTTGCTGACCGGCGAAGGGACGATTGAAACCGCGGTCGAAGCGATGAAACTGGGGGCTCTCGATTACTTGCTGAAGCCCTTTCCGCTGGCCGAACTGGAAGTCGTCGTGCAGCGCGCAGCCGAAACCTGCACGCTGCGCAAGGAAAACCGCCAGTTAAAGGCGTTGCTGCAACGGTCGCAGGGCCGGTTGGATATGATCGGCAATTCGCCCTCGATGCAGGAAGTCTTCCGCTTGATCGAACGTGCCGGACCGACCGACAAGGCCATTCTGATCCAGGGCGAAAGTGGCACGGGCAAAGAGCTGGTGGCTCAGGCGTTGCAAAAGGTCAGCCTGCGGGCGGATCAACCCTTCGTCGTCATCAATTGCGCTGCGCTGCCCGAAAATCTCTTGGAGAGTGAACTGTTCGGCCACGAACGAGGTGCCTTCACGGGGGCCGTCACTGAGAAACAGGGACTGTTCGAAGTGGCTGACGGCGGGACACTGTTTATCGATGAAATCGGCGAACTGGCCGGATCGTTGCAAGCGAAATTGCTGCGGGTCTTGCAAGATGGTTCGTTGCGGCGCGTGGGTTCGCTGAAGGAACGGCGAGTGAATGTCCGCATTCTCGCGGCGACGAATCGCAAGTTGAATGACGAGGTCAAAGCCGGCCGTTTCCGGGAAGATCTTTATTATCGAATTAACGTGTTGTCACTGGAGTTGCCTCCACTGCGGCAGCGGGCCGACGACGTCGTATTGCTGGTCGATCACTTCCTGGGGACCGATTGGAAAATCGAACCCGACGCGTTGCGGGCCATGCGCAAGTACCCGTGGCCTGGAAACGTGCGTCAACTAATCAATGCCATCGATCGAGCCAAGATCCTCGCCGACGACCATTTGATTCGCCTGGATGATCTGCCGCACGATGTGGCAGATTCCTTCTCCGCCCCCAGTGGAGACACCACCCATCGTTCAGAAGACGACCTGGCTTCGATCGAGCGAGCCCACGTGTTGGAAATTCTGAAGCGTGAACGCGGCAACAAGTCATGCGCGGCACGCGCCCTGGGTGTCAACCGCCGGTCGTTGTACCGGCTGCTGGAAAAGTACAATATCGATCCTTCAAATCTGACTTGATCCGAAACGCGGCAAGTGTCGGCACCGACCCGACAGGACGTTGGTGTCTACACAGTGTAACTCTCAAAAACGCCGACTAAATGAAGGACTCTGCTCCCCTCGCCCTGGTACTCCGGGGAGAGGGGCTGGGGGTGAGGGGCACGATCAACCAGTGACTCACAGTCAAGAAGTTCCCCCAAAAAGACCCGTTTGAGCATCAAATCGAACGACGCTCGAAATGCCCCTCACCCCCAACCCCTCTCCCCGGAGTACCAGGGCGAGGGGAGCGAGATTCAATGTCAAAAGTGTCCTTCGACCATTCACCAGTTATGCCCCAGGCCTGACGGCACTGGGCTCACCCATATTTGTTAGAGAAGTGTCGTCCGCGGTCAGGACATAATCACACTCACTTACTCATCCGTCCGCGGCAGGATCACCACAATTTCGGCACCCGGACAATTGCGTTGTCGCACTTCGATGTGTCCACCATGGGCTTCCACAATCCGTTTGACGATGGCCATGCCCAGTCCGGTGCCTTGAGTCTTCGTCGTATAGAATGGTTCGAAGATCCGTGCGGCCTGTTCTGGCTTGAGTCCTGGACCCTGATCGCAAATGGTGGTTTCCAGCGCCGGACGTCCCCGAAAAGTCGTTTCACAGCACTTGACCAGGAGTTCGTCTCCTTCCCGGCTGACATGAATTGCGTTTTCGAAAATATTACGAAACACCTGTTCCAAAGCCAGAGGGTCGACCGAACACTCCAGATTGTCGGGATCGACTTCTTCCCGGAGAGTCAGGCGTTTCTTGCATCTCGCCACTTCCAGATTGGCCCACGTATCCTGCCAGACGCGGTTGATGGGACACATTTCGCGACGCAATACAATCGGCGCCGCGTATCCACGAACCTCTTCATATAAATGATGCAGATGGTGCTGAGCCCGCTGAATTCGTGCGACCAGCTCTAACGCCTCCGGCTGCCCATCCAGTTCGTCAATCAGTGACTCCAGGCACGCCTGGCTGCGCTGGAGTGCATTGCGACTTTCATGAGCCAATCCCGTCACCATTTGACCGATCGCCGCCAGACGCTCGGCTTGCATTGCCCGATGTTCGAGTCTCCGCCGCTCGGTCACATCGTGGCCCACCGAAATGAGAGCGTGAGAGCCTTCGAAGTCCTTCAGGAAACGTACGTTCCAAAGGATCCAGCGCTCCTCGCCATTGCGGCAACGAATCAGAATCTCCTGTTCCAGCGCGCGTTGTCCGTGCCGTAACCGCTGGAGCTGAGTTTCCACGCGACTTTGCGAATCGCGTTCCAGAAACATGGAACTCGACTGGCCGAGAAGTTCTGCGGGAGAATAGCCAGTCAGTTCCGTCGCAAAGCGGTTGGAATAGGTAATCTTGTGGTCCTGACCGAGGATTACCACCATGAAATCGACAGCTTCAATGAGCTCCCGGAAGTTGGCCTCGCTGCGCTCTTTCGCACTGCGCAACGCGATTTGTTTCGCAGTGCGGGCGAGGCTGGCGCGCAAGATATCGGGATTAATCGGCTTGAGAATATAGTCGGCGGCACCGCGTTGCAGGGCCAGAATGGCGCTCTCCACGTCGGCATGTCCGGTGACGACGATAATATCCGCGTACGGCAGGCTTCGCTTCAATTGCGGGATCAGATCTTCCGCATTCCCGTCGGGCAGGCGACGGTCCAGAACGATGACTGACGTCAGCATCAATTCGGTGTGGGCCAGCGCTTCCTTGACCGACGACACGGCGATCACATGATGATCGTCGAGTTCCAGGATATCCTGGAGATTGGCGCGAGTATCTTCGTCATCCTCGATCACCAGAATTCGCAGCGGCGTCACTTCCAACATGGGCTTTGAGCCTGCGGGCACGAAGCCCTTCCGGGTGTGGTTGAGGATGGAAAAACAGAACGCCGGACGGATTCGGGCGATCTACTCGGTTTGTTTGACTGCGGTCAGCCGCTGTAATAGCGCCAGCATTTCCGGCATCTGAAACGGCTTGTAACACACGGCATCGGCACCTTCGTCCAGCGAGCGCCGAATGCGATCTTCCATCTCATAGCGATACCCGGTCGTCAGGATGACCCGAGCCCCTTCCGAAATGCCGCGGACCTTCTGGAAGACTTCGTCTCCGAATCCTCCCGGCAATTTCATGTCAATCAGCACGACTTGAAACGCTGACCCGCACAGCAACGTCAGGCCTCGATCAATTTCGGTCGCAAAACAGACGCGGTAGCCTTTGTCTTTCAACACGTCTGATAGCGAATGGCAGAGGTCCGCATCGTCTTCCACCAGCAGCACCAGCGGCTGTTGCGAGATTTCCACCAGACCGGGAATCAAATTCTGAATGTCGAGCGGCTTGGGGAAGACTTTCCAGACGCCATGACGCTGAGCAGTGGCCAGTGTGTCCCGGTTAGCATATGCGGTCGTCAGGATGATGATCGTTGAACAGCAGAGTTCTTTCAATTTGCCGGCCAGGGTCAGGCCATCCATGCCGGGCATTTTGAAATCGAGTAACGCAATTCCGAACTTGTCTTTCTGGGCCATCTCCAGGGCGATGAACGGATCGGACGCGACACCGACGCGGTACCCCAGATCGGTCAGAATATCAGCCAGGTTTTGACCGGAATCCAAGTCGTCATCGACCACCAGGATGGAGTTCTCAACACCATTCGACATATTCACTCCTGACATTGGAAACGCTTCGGCGGCTTTTCCCAACCAACCGAGGGGCCCCGTTTCCATTTCTCACTGTTCGATCGTGATTCTACCAGCGTCGGGATAAAATCGCGTTTAGAACGCTGCGGATTTTGCGCAACTCCTCTCAAAAGCAGAATGGTGACGCTGTGTCTTGCTTACCTTGGTCAGGGTTTCTCGTTTCCGGAAGCCTCCGCGGCGGCCGGTAGTCGCAACTGAAAGGTGGCGCCACTTCCCGGCGGACAGCTGACAGTCAGGAGGCCCCGGTTCCGCTCAACGATCGAGCGCGAAATTGCCAGCCCCAGCCCGATGCCGCGGGCCTTCGTCGTAAAGAACGGCTCCATCACCTGATGCAGAATCTCCTGCGGAATACCGTGCCCCGTATCCGAGACCTGAAAGTTGATTTGTCCGTCCACTTGGCTGAGCGTGACCGTCAACTTGCCGCCTTGGGACATGGCGTCCCGGGCATTGTGGATCAGGTTCGCCAGGACGATGCGAATTTGGTCTTCATCCCCCTGTGCTGGTGGCAAATCCGGAGGTGAGATGAGCTCCACTTGGATGGACTGCGGCAGAGAAGCATCTTCGATCGCCCGTCCCACACAAACCGCGGCGGAAAACATCTGAGTATTGGGCTGTGGTTGCTTCGTGAAGCTCGACAGCGCCGCGATGACATTGTCGGCGACTTCAACTTGCTTCCCAATTCGCTTCAGATGTTCGGCAGACTTTTCGGGGGTCACCTGCCGCGCATTCTGCAAGTAATAGACTGACGTCTTGATCACATTCAGTGGATTCCGCATTTCATGGGCAATGCCACCGGTGACTTGTCCCAGGGCCGCGAACCGTTCCGAGCGTTGCAGCTTCGCGAGATATTCCGATTGATACGCGCTGGTAATGATGGCAAACTCGAGATCGAGCAACTTGCGCAGGGAGGTCAGCGTCTTGCGAAGCTCCACCTGGCTGTCGGTCCAATGTTCTTCCAGTAACCCCACCAACCGGCCGCGCATACGCGATAAGGCCGCATCGGCATACAGTTGATCCAGACCAATTTCCACGTGCCGAAAGCCGACCTTCCACCGCCGCAGGATGTATTCCTGCTCGTACGGGCCACTTAACAATTCCCGCACCCAGGCATGCAAGGTGCGTTTCAGCCGTTCAATTTGAGCCGGCCCGCCCGTGATGACCTTCAACGCTTCGGGGAATTGCTCGATGGTCGCGTAGAAGTCGGCGATGACTGGTTCCAGGTGCGGCAGCAAGACTGGTTGTGCAGCTCGAACTTGCTGCGCGTCCGCATCCTGCCAGCCAATATAGCGCTGCAGCGTCTTGTATCTTTCCACAATCGAAGCTGTATCCACTGCAATCACCTTGCCATTTTTCAGTTTCGAACCCGACTGGAGATGTCTCTTTGCTCCAAGCGCGAGACATACTTCCATCAGTTTTACTTTTGGCTTGCTGATCGGTGTTCGATCAGGATGCCTTAATGTGTCACCTGCCACCCTCTCGTCTCGCCTGACTGATTACTGGTCGCTGCTCTGCGGGGACTCGGATAGCTCCGCTGACAGTGCTACTCACTTTGCGTACCAACTGGCAGAATAATGCTGGCCATTAATGAAAAGAATTTGGTACATAGCCGTTTGGCTCGCGATATCCAGACCATTTGATACCGAGCAGGAAGATCGATTTAAAGGCAGGAGCAGGGATTTGCGTGCCCTATGGGTAAGTCAATTTGGAACTCAGTCCCGATTTAATGTGAATGCATATGCAGTTCATCCTGGCATTTTATCTGTTTAAAGGAATGATGAAGAAGGAGCACATTTCACAGCACATTACTCCAGAACAGATTGCGACCCGTCATTGATGTGCGGCTTCGCTCACTGTGCAGTTCCACGGGCCTCATTCGCCCACATCTCGTCCGGACAAACCGGCAGGAGATATCGCTTTTTGCCTAAGCGGTATGAATTCGCCGAGCTTTTCCGTCTGGCACTCGAATTGCTATAGGAATTTCCGGTGCCTGACTGAATCGCGAATTAGGTAGACGATTCATGTCAGTTTCCTCTATCGTGTTCATATTGAGGTCCTTCGGTATGAGGGATCCGACCCACATTGGATTTTGAAAGGCGAGTGTCATGAAGTTGCAGATGATTGGCTTAAGCGTGGCAATGATGTTTGTGGTAGCAGCGACCGGCGCGTTGGCGCAGAACGACCAAAGCCTCAGCGCCGGCAGAAAGATTCGAGACGGCGCGGTTGCACATGGCGTGCAAATGTATCAGCAACATGCTCAGAATCGATCGCAGGTACTGTACTACCAGGCCCAGACGCAGACTCAGACCAAGACTCAAACTCCGGTCGCGAAGGCGGAAGCCACCGACCTGGTCACCGGGATCAAGAGCGATCTGGCGGCGGCCGATAAGGAGTTGGCCAAGCTGAAGGCTGATCACCCGAAGGAACCGGAAGTCCTGAAGTTGATCGCGTCGATCGAGAAACACCATGCCAACGTCCGCACAGCCTGCACCGCGGCGGAAGAACATGCCAAGAAGGAACATCATGATCACGTCGCGATCAGCGACTGCTCCGCCGACATGTGGCATGAATTGGAAGCTGGCTCGGCCGAGACGACCAAGCTCATGAAGGTGCTGAAGGTCGACAAGATCGAAGCACCGAAGAAACCAGCCGCCAAGAAAGAAGCAGCCAAGTAACCATTTGAGATCTGCCAGTTGTCCGGAAGCGCTCTCGGGCAACGTGGCCGATTCAACTTGTGAAGTCTGCTTGCTTGGTGAGCGGAATGGCGCTAGCCACCGGTTTTGTACGCCGATCTCCCTGGAACCTCCGGCGGCTAGCGCCGTGCTGCTCACGAGCGCGGTCTTCCTTATCCATTCTCAGTGTTCTTCGTGTCTCCGTGGTGCAATGAATTAGAACTCCTAACAAAACCGGTTGTGAGCAGTTCAGAACCGCAATAATTCAAGCGGTTCTGAACTGCTGCAGAGGTTTTGTTAGCGTTTCTTAGAATATTCACCACGGAGACACGGAGAACACTGAGAGGACATTCTGCGAAGAGGAATTGCATGTCATCCACAGATCCGTCACTGGCCGAGGAACTGTGCAATCTGCAATTCGCGTCCGGCTGGTCTGATGGTGTCGTCACGGAATTAGCGGCCATTTCGAAATACGTCGAATTCGCGGCCGGCACGATCATCTTCACGCAAGGGGCCGAAAATCACGACCTGTTTCTGCTCTCTGCTGGCCGCGTCGGTCTCGATATGTACGTTCCCGCACGCGGTGCGGTACGCATTCTGACATTGTCGCGGGGCGAGTTACTCGCCTGGTCGGCACTGGTCGGAGATGGTCACATGACGGCGACGGCCACGGCTTTGGAGCCAGTACGTGCGATCGCCATCGACGGTGCCCGATTGCTCGATCTCTGCGACCGCCGGCACGACATCGGTTACCGGGTGATGAAGCGGCTGGCCTGGGCCCTATCACATCGCCTGGTGGCCACGCGCCTGCAGTTGCTCGATCTGTACTCTCACACGACTCCGCACGTATTGCAGTCGCCAGTGGAGAGGCGTTGAGATCATGACAGCAAATGCCTCGACTGAATCGGAATTCTTTTTCGCCAGGGCCGGTTTGCAGCAACTCATTGATGTGCTGCGGACGCGAGGCTACAAAGTCGTCGGCCCCACGATCGATCAGGGGGCCATCATTTATGACGAAATTGCCTCCGTCGACCAACTGCCTCAAGGCTGGACCGATCAACAGGAGCCGGGCCAATACCGCCTGGAGCGTCGCAACGATGAGGCCTGGTTTGGCTATGTCGTCGGCCCGCATTCCTGGAAGCGATATCTATTCCCGCCTCTTGCCACTGTGTCGGTCGCGGATAAAACCGCCGCCGGCTGGCAAATGACGTCCTCCCCCGATCCATCTCCCAAATATGCATTCCTAGGGGTCCGGGCGTGTGAACTGGCCGCGATAAAAATCCAGGATCGTGTCTTCCTCGGAGGCGCGTACGTGGACCCCATCTATCGCGACCGCCGCGAACAGGCATTCGTCATTGCCGTGAACTGCACCATGGCCGGTACGAACTGCTTTTGCACCTCGATGAATACCGGACCCCGTTGCCGAACGGGTTTCGATCTGGCCCTCACGGAACTGCCGGACGGTTTTCTCATCGAAGTCGGTTCCGATTCCGGAAGCGAAATCGTCCGTGAATTGCAGGCGCGCGTTGCGGAACTCGCAGAATCGCAAGCCGCAGAACAGGCCCGCTTGCAGGCGGAACTGCAGATCACGAAGAAGCTCGACACCACCGACATCCGGAATCTGCTGCTGACGAATCTCGAACATCCACGGTGGGCCGATGTGGCCACTCGTTGTTTATCGTGCACGAATTGCACGATGGTCTGCCCCACCTGTTTCTGCACGTCGGTCAGCGAGGTCAGCGATCTGCAAGGGGACCATGTCGAACGGCACCGGCAGTGGGATTCGTGTTTCAACCTCGATTTCAGCTACATGAACGGCGGCAACGTCAGAAATGATATTCGCTCGCGCTACCGGCAATGGCTGACGCACAAACTGGCTTCCTGGATCGACCAGTTCGGCAGCTCCGGCTGCGTAGGTTGCGGACGATGTATCACGTGGTGTCCCGTCGCGATCGATCTGACGGTGGAAGTGGCCGCGATCCGAGGGGAGACACCTTGAATCTGTCCCCTCTCATGACTCACGCACACGCGGCCGTCGCGGACAATCCGTGGCTCTCGCAAACCGTTCGAATCGAGTCGATCACCGCCGAGATTCCAGAAGTCGCTACTTACGAGCTGGCCTTTGTTGATCCAGTGCTTGCGGCGCGGTATCGATTCCTCCCCGGCCAATTCAACATGCTCTATCTGCCCGGGGTCGGTGAGGTGGCGATTTCGATCAGCGCCAATCCGAATTCCCGCGAACGCTGGGCACATACGATTCGCGTGGCGGGAACTGTGACGCAGTCTCTGTCGCGATTGCAGCCGGGTGCCACGCTGGGACTGCGCGGGCCGTATGGCAATCCCTGGCCGTTGGCCGACTGCTTGGGAAAAGATGTGATCCTGGTGGCGGGGGGGATCGGCCTGGCACCGTTGCGTCCGGTGATCTATGAATTGCTGGCCAACCGCGCGAAGTATGGGAATGTGACTCTGCTGCTGGGGGCGCGAACTCCCGAGGGACTGCTCTATCCTGGCGAATACACAGACTGGCAAGCGGGCGGTATCGAAATCGAATCGACCGTCGATCGGGCCTCATCGGAGTGGACCGGAAATGTCGGTGTCGTGACTTTATTAATCGATCGTCTGCCGCTGCCGCGTCCGGATCAAACGGTCCTGCTGATGTGCGGCCCCGAAGTCATGATGCACTTCACGGTCAAGAGTGCTCGCAAACGAGGTCTCGCCGACAAACAAATCTGGCTCTCGTCCGAGCGCAACATGCAATGTGCGGTGGGACTGTGTGGACATTGCCAACTGGGGCCGACGTTCGTATGTAAAGATGGTCCGGTCTTTCGATACGATCACATCGCCCCCTTTCTGAAGGTGGAGGGCTTATAATGGCGGATCGGCCGAAGCTTGCCGTGTTCAAATTCGCCTCGTGCGATGGGTGCCAGTTGTCGTTACTGGATGCCGAAGATGAATTGCTGGCCGTCGCGGGAGCGGTGGATATCGCCTTCTTTCCCGAAGCCTCCAGTCGCATGCTGCCCGGCCCTTATGACATTGCGCTCGTCGAAGGTTCAATCACAACGGCTCATGATGCGGAACGCATTCTCGAAGTCCGAAAACAATCCCGGTTCCTGATGACAATTGGCGCGTGTGCAACGGCCGGCGGAATCCAGGCGTTGCGAAACTGGGGAGATTCCGCCGAGTTCCTGCGTGCCGTCTATGCCCGCCCGGAATATATTTCGACCCTCACCACTTCGACGGCCGTCGCCGATCACGTGGCTGTCGATTTCGAACTGCGCGGCTGTCCGATCAATCACCATCAACTGGTGGAAGTCCTGGCCTCACTGATTGCCGGCCGTCGTCCCCGAACGCCGACACATAGTGTCTGTTTGGATTGTAAGCGCCGCGGGACCGTGTGCATCACGGTGGCCCAGGGCATTCCGTGCCTGGGGCCGGTGACTCAGGCGGGCTGCGGTGCGATCTGCCCAGCCTATGATCGCGGTTGTTATGGATGTTACGGACCCGTGAAGCAAGGCAACTCGGAAGGCCTGGGCGACCATCTGGTCGCGTCGGGTCATCATCCGAGCGACCTTGTGCCCCTGTTCCGGAACTTCAACGGCTACTCACCCGAATTTCGGGCCGAGAGCGATCGTCTGGCAGCGCGAGCGGCTCAAGGAGACTGACGTCGATGTCCGAGACGCGTACCATTCGAGTCGAAGCCATCAGCCGCGTGGAAGGCGAAGGAGCGCTGCATATCCGCCTGCAGGACGGAGTGGTGGCGGATGTGCAACTTAACATCTATGAGCCGCCGCGGCTGTTCGAAGCGCTGTTACGCGGGCGCCCCTTGGAAGAGGTTCCCGACATCACCGCCCGGATCTGTGGCATCTGCCCAGTGGCCTATCAGATGACGTCAGTGCATGCCCTGGAGGCGGCGCTCGGTGTCACAATTTCCCCGGAAATCCGGCGTTTGCGACGCCTGTTATATTGTGGCGAGTGGATCGAGAGCCATGCGTTGCATGTCCATCTTTTGCATGCCCCCGATTTTCTGGGGTACGACAGCGGCATCGATATGGCCGCAGACTTTCCGCAGGAAGTCAACCGCGGCCTGCAACTCAAGAAGCATGGGAATCGACTGCTGGAAGTTCTCGGCGGGCGGGCCATTCATCCGATCAACATTGCCGTCGGCGGGTTCTATAAAGCTCCGCGACGCGACGAAATGGCGGCACTCATTCCCGATTTCGAATGGGGTTTGCAGGCCGCAATCGAGACCGTCCGCTGGGTGGCGACCCTGGACTACCCGGACTTCACGCGGCCCTATGACATGGTGGCGCTCGTTCATCCTGAGGAATACCCCTTTAATGAGGGGGACGTGAAGTGCTCGGATGGACGAACGGTGCTCGTAGCCGACTACGAGCGCGAATTCGAAGAAGTCCATGTGGCCCATTCCACCGCCTTGCAGTCGGTGCGAACGGACGGGCGAACGAGTTACTTCGTCGGCCCGCTGGCTCGGATCAACCTCGCACGCGAACAACTTTCTCCCACTGCGCGTCGTTTAGCGGACGAGATCGGCCTCGAGCAGCCATGTCAAAATCCATATAAAGGGATCATCGCCCGAGCATTGGAAATCGTACATGCTTATGAAGAAGCCCTGGCGATCCTGCGTGAGTATCAACCCTTTCAGCCGCCACGCATTACATATGACTATCGAGCCGGCACGGGCTGCTGGGCAACGGAGGCTCCTCGGGGATTAATCTTTCACCGTTACACGGTCGATGAAGTCGGAAAAGTCCAGGCTGCGAAGATCGTGCCGCCCACATCCCAGAATCAGCTCCAGATTGAAAACGACCTCCGCACGATGCTGCCGGGAATTTTGCATGAGCCGGACGACCAAGTCGCGTCAAAATGTGAGAAACTGGTGAGAACCTACGACCCGTGCATCAGTTGCTCGACCCATTTTCTAAAGATCCATCGGGAGCATTTGTAATGGC
>JAQGHS010000722.1 GCA_028291605.1 Planctomycetaceae bacterium
AAGATAGGCCTGAACACGATGAAAAAATCGTTAGTTTGACCATTAGTACCTAAGTCCTACCTCACCGATGAGATACGCCAGAAACGTATTGTCTATAGCTGACAATTGTCAATCTGGGACGCAACGAGGTCTTGGGCAAACTACAGCTATTTCCATGATTTTAATTAAACTCGGGGGTTGGCAAGGTGTGGCAGATTGGCGTTGCTTCACAGTTCGGCGAACCAGTCATGACCCCAAGTGGCTCAGTAGTCTGCGGGCTTTTCATTCAGCAGTTGTTGTACACCAATTGGCTGGATGTTTTCATGCCTATATCATGGCGGCCAGCGGTAGATTCAGAATCTATGTAGGCAGCGGAATCTCGTAAGAGTTCCGCTGCGAAGTCTGGAGACTATCGCGGAACTCTTACGAGATTCCGCTACACCCCTTAGATGTCCGAGTAACGTCCATGCCGGCAATTTTCGAAGATCAGCGCAGCGTTGTGGCCTCAGAGATCGATCTGATGGGGCACGTCAATAACATTGAATACCTGCGTTGGACGCAACGTGCCGCGGTCCGCCATTCCGATGCCCAGGGTTGGACCACTGAGGATTACTTGCGGCTGCGACAAGGCTGGCTGGTGCGCAGCCATCACATCGAATACCGGCAGCCCGCATTGATGGGCGATGTGGTCATCATCCGAACCTGGGTCGCCGACATGAAGAAGGTCACTTCTCTGCGACGCTTTCAGATCTTGAGATCCACTGATCAGGCACTGCTGGCCGAGGCCTCCACGAACTGGGCCTTCGTCAATTTTCAAACGGGGACACTCTGTCGAATTCCGACTGAAGTCAGCAGTGCGTTTGAAATCGTGCTGGATGCTCAAACGTGATTTATTTTGCGCGGCTACTCGCGGATGTCTCAATCACCCGCTGATACATCTCCGCCGTCAATCCGACCATGCGGTGCAGGCCAAATTCTTCCTGCACGAGATCGCGGCCGTTCTCACCAATGTGCCGGGCGCGGAGCGGATCACACAACAATTCCAGAATGCGGTCGGCGAGTTGCCGGCTGTTCGAGGGTGGTACCAGCAGTCCATTGTGTTGATCGTGAATGACCCCATAGACACCGCCCACGCGTGAGGCAATGACGGGAATTCCCGAAGCCATGGCTTCCAGCATGATGGTTCCCAGTCCCTGCTGCAACGACGGCAGACAGAAGATGTCCATCGCCGACAGCGACTCAGAAAAGTTCAACATGTATGGAACGAAGGTCACCTTTGACGAGATGCCCAGCTCGCGGGCAAGGCGTCGCAGGTTGGCTTCTTCGGGGCCGGCCCCCGAGACGAGAAACTCCACATCCCGCCCGGTCTGCAACACGCGCGATGCAGCACCCAGGAAGAAGGGCAGTCCCTTGACGGTCTCCAATGGTCCAGCGGTTCCAATGATCGGCACGTGCCCCGGATCGAGAATCGGCTCGGCACGTGCGTTGACATTCAGATCCACACCGCTCGGGATCACCGTGACGATTTCGGGAGGGACACCTGTCTTGGCGACAAAATCCCGCTTGACTGACTCACTGACGGTAATGACCTGCGCACACGGTGGCTCGTTCAGCTGGACCTTTTCCTGGGGACTCAAATAGTCGTGAACCGTCAGGATATAAGGCCGATTCAGCTTTCGAGCCAACCACTTACCCTGTCGCAGCACGCGCCGTGACTGCACGTGAATCAAATCGGGCGTCTGATCCCCAAGGTCGCTGACGACGCGCTGCAATATCAGCCGGTTATAGAACGGCACATCGAGATACGGATACTCGCGAATCCCGAGTTCCCGCCGCTGTTTGGCCTCGACCAGGCGGGCATTCGGGCAGACGACCAGGGGACGAATCCCGCTGGCGGGCAGATGCCTGGCCAGGCGCAACGTGTAAGTGCAGCTACCCCGCACTTGAAAGCGTCCCGATAACAGCATCACGTGCGGCCGGGTATCGTCGGCGCCAACGGGAACGCTACCGGAGCGAGCATCACCGAGGCGTCGGACCACGGTGGTTTCGGCATCCGAGGTAGCAGGTTCAACCATGATCAATCTGGCGGGCTAGTGCTTAAGGAATACGGGCCTGGCAATTACAAGCTCGAAGCGCAAGCGAGTGCATTCTTCTCGACCGTCGGTACGATGCACTCGCTTGCGCTTCGAGCTTGTATGCGGTCACTCTGCGACTCAATTATCGCAAGCACTTCGGCCGGTTCAAAATCTCCTGAATGACGATGGCCTGCCGGATGCTTTCCGGGTTACCAAGCATCTTGCGCAAGGACTCCATGCGAATCGCGGAGCAGCACTCGGCCGCACTGGCGGGCTCTTTCGCGAATAACTGGGTCGCCGTCTTACGGACGCTCGTCCCGGTTTCGACCGGTGCGAGCAAACCGGTCCCCATATTGTGCAGGACGCTGTCTTTGATCCCCTGGCCGACATCGCGCTTCGCTTCATCCCCAATCCGCTCGGACATGTGCTCACGAACGTGCTGAGCAACACCCCCGCTTCCGCTGGCGCCTTGAGCCGCAGCTTCACGACGCGAGGCACTATCTTCGACTAATCGCCGAGGAGGTTGCGCCGGAGTCGCAGGCTGCTGGCGTTGCACTGTCTTGGCAGCAGGGCGCTGGGATGCCGCAGATTGGCCGCTTGATCCAGGCGGGCGAGACCGATTGGGGTTGCCGCGACCGGATTGGTTGGGCTGCCGCTGTTCGGGCTGGCGATTGACTTGCTGCAGGAACGAATCCAGTTCATCCGCATTGCGTTCTTCCCGGCGTTTACCGGGCCGCTGCACAGGGGGCGGAAGTTGCTGGTTGTTACCTTGAGCTTGCTTGATGATCCAGCCGATTACCGAGACCATGACGAAAATCAGGGCCATCAGTTCCGAAAAGCCTGCGGAAAACAGTGGATCGAAGCTGTGGCTCATGGTCTTGATTGCTCCTCACGTCGCCTGACTCCGTCTCGCCTTGATGTCCTTCGCTAGAAAGATTTCACCACGGAGAGACGGAGAGCACGGAGATTTTTTTAGGGCGGTTCACATTTCATTCTAACAGGTTTTTCAATCCCCATCGCAATGAAATTCAGAACGCATCAATTTGCGTTACCAGGAATCGAGGGAACTTCGCCCGCGATGGCCGAACGCATCTTGGTATCGGCCTGGACGTTATTCAATTCGTAGTAATCCAGCAGACCCAACTTGCCCGTATTGAACGATTCAGCAATGGCCCGCGGCACTTCCGCTTCGGCCAGCACGACTTTCGCGCGGCTTTCCTGGATCTTGGCAAACATTTCCTGCTCGCGAGCGTAAAACTCGGCACGGCGTTGTTCAGCGCGAGCCTGGGCAACTCGCATGTCGGCCTCGGCCTGATCGGCCTGCAGGCGGGCTCCGATGTTGTCGCCGACATCAATATCCGCGATGTCAATCGACACAATCTCAAACGCTGTTTGAGCTTCCAGTCCGAGCGACAGTACCGTTCGCGAGATCATGTCCGGATTCTCGAGCACCGTCTTGTAGGAACTCGTCGAACCAATCGCTGACACAATACCCTGTCCCACGCGAGCGATGACGGTATCCTCGGTCGCACCACCGACCAGTTGCTTCAGATTGGTGCGGACCGTCACGCGGGCGCGGGCACACAATTGAATGCCGTCGCCGCAGACGGCATCCAGTGTGCCCTGGGTCTTCTTGGGATCGGGGCAGTCGATGACCTTCGGATATACACTGGTCCGCACGGCTTCCAAGACGTTTCGGCCGGCCAGATCAATGGCCGAAGCTGTCGTCCAATCCAGATCAATGCGGGCCTTGTGGGCGGCAATCAAGGCCTGAATGACACGTTGCACATTACCGCCCGACAGGTAATGCGATTCCAACGCCCGCGTTGTCAGGGGAAAGCGATCCGTGATGCGAGCCTGGACGGCCATGATTTTGCTGCGGACGATCTCGGTTGCATTGACCTTCCGCAGCTTCATCATCAGCAAGTCATAGAGGGTGATTCCCGCCCCCGTCATGACCGACTGAATCCACAAATTGAAGAACTGGGCGAAGATGGCGACGAAGATCAGGAAGAAGAAAATCGCGGCCAAAGCCACGAAAATCGTCACGATCTGGGTAAATTCGGTGTTCTGAGCGAACAGACTGGCGAATGACTGCATAATCAGCGGGCTCTCGTCAGAGGTTTTTCAATGGCTGCTACGGCGTTGTCGGATGATGTGACACGCACTGCGGGCGCAGGCGGTTTCTCCACTCTTGTTATACCCTGACAGGGTGCAATTGTGACAGTCTAGGACGACAGGGGAAGGCGATTGCCGGTTTGAAAGGACCAATGAAAAGACGCTTTTCACGCCCGTCCCTCAGGCAAATCCAGATCCGAACTCCCGTCATCCAGGTTCCAGATTTCCCCGGCACCCGTTGTCGGCTGAACCGCAGCATTGGGAATCGCAGCACCACTTTCGGCGGCCGTTGATCCCGGCGGAGATAATGACGGACGCACCAGGACCCGGTTGCCCTGTACAGCCAGCACGCGGACTCGCACACCGCGTTCGACGATCAATCCCTCGCTGAAGCAATGGACGCGTTCTCCCGCGATTAGCACCATTCCAGCAGGATTCAGCGGCGTGACCGTCTCACCGATCTGCCCGATCATACGGCTCAAGCGTTGCTGTTCGACGACAAACGGAGTGACTTCCTCGGAAGTCGGCGGCTCCAGTTGCTTGCCCATCGGCGTATGTGGCCAGACTTGAATGGCGGCCACCACGGAGGCAGGTAACAGGATCAACGCTCCGATCACGAAGACCCAGAATACCAACGGATTCGCGTACCACCAGGCGTTATAAGCAGACCAGACTGCGCAAGCCAGCGCAACCATCGAGCCAAAGAATAACAAGCCACCGCTGGGAATTAACACCTCAGCGAACAACAAGACCATCGAGAGCAGCAGCAACAGAACGGCTAAGAACGCGGGATCCATAGGTGTTGCAAATCTCTTTCCAGTCCGATGTCACCAGGGCAACTCAAACTAGGTACTGGAGACGGAATTCTCCCCTCAACTGAGCCCTCTTAGTTTAGCCTGCTGATAAAGTCTGACAAGCGCTCCGGGCTATCACAAGGGGATCTCGTTTATGTAGCCAAAGCCGCCAGACTTCGGGCCGGATCACCATTGGTCGCCCGAGTGGAGGCGAATCCGGCTAGAAAAATCGCTCGCATCCGCACGGAAACAAGCGAATCTCAATCACGGTATTTCGATCCAAACATCTGCACCTTCAACCTTTACAGAAAAACAGGGCTGCGTCTGATTGGGAATAAGACAATCGTGCCCATTGGTCACATCGAATTGCCGACCATGCCACGGGCAGGTGACAGTCGTGCCGTTGAGCTTGCCTTCGGCGAGCGGTCCACCGGCATGCGGGCAAATGCCATCCAATGCTCGGAACTCGCCCCCCACGTGATAAATGGCAACGATCTGACCCCCGGCCACGAACTCTTTTCCCGTGCCTACTGGAATCTCGTCGACCGCAGCGATTCGCAACCACTCAGACATGACACTGCCCTCTAGCAATCCCATCGGTTTCATTGAGTCAGGAAGAAAAATCTCACGCAAAGGCGCCAAGGCGCAAAGGGGACGAGTAACAGGTTGGAATTCGATCTTCCTCTTGGCGCCTTTGCGTGAGTCATCTGTATTCTGCAGGCTTTCCGTACGAATCCGGCACAAGTACTGCACTCTACGAATGCGACGCATTGCAGAATACATCCCGCAATGCCGATTCCCAAGGCGCAATTGATACCAACTGGAGACCTGACAAGGGTTTCATCCAATCGCTCTGGGCATGATTGAAGGTCTTGAGGTAGTATTGCAGTCAAGTGTGGGGGCCGTGACACGTTTCCGCGAAATCAGACTTGGAACGAGCAGACTCACAATGAAAACATCACGTGTCGTCGGAGTGCTGGTCTTGGCGGGCATCGGTATCGGTGCGGCGTTAAGTTACCTCTTACCAGACTTAGATTTCGGCTTGGGGGCCGGTGGTATCGGCCTGCCCACAGGCAAGACCGAGACGAAAGTCGTCGGGATCGAGGCGTCACCCCTCGAGGAAACCGAAACCAAGCCCGAAGCCGAGCCCGTGGTTCCGCCGACGGTGGTCTATGTGTTAATTGACGGTCGCGACTATCTGTTGCGACGCGGCCCGGAAGGCAAAGCCGCCTTCAAACCAGCCACTCTGGATGACGTCATCGAAGCGGCCCAAACCGCGACAGGAGACGATAACGGAATTCGAATCCGCATCGCCCAGAAGAGTTCCTCCCGCGAGCTGACCGAACGCGCGCTCCAGGCAAAACTGGAAGAAGCCGGCGTGCCCAAGGATGCGATCCGCTGGAAAGATGAGCCTGTCGATTAGTTCTTTGCATGCAGGTCCGGACAATCCGGCCGACATAATAAAAACAGCCCGGCCTCCACTGAGAGAGACCGGGCTTGTTTATTTCTGCTTCCATCAGCCGGCACGCGCTAGCGTCCGGTTTTGGGTTACCCCGAACCGTGGGCTAGCGCCCTGCGGCTGATTTGGTCTACGGGGCAATTACACCAACTTGGCAACCTTGGCGATCAAATCTGCGGTCCGGTTCGAATAGCCGTATTCGTTGTCGTACCACGACAGAATCTTGATCAATCGGCCGCCGATGACCATCGTCCACGGAGCATCGAAAATGCTGCTGTGCGTGTTGCCGATGATGTCGCTGGAGACGATCGGGTCAGTGTTGTATTCAATAATCCCCTTCATCGGGCCTTCCGATGCAGCCTTCACGGCGGCATTGATTTCTTCGACAGTCACGTCGCGACCCAGTTCGGCAACGAGATCGGTGATGCTGCCGCAGGGAACCGGAACGCGAAGTGAAATACCGGTCAACTTGCCATTCAAAGCGGGCAACACTTCACCGACGGCCTTCGCGGCACCGGTCGAGGTCGGGATGATATTCACAGCCGCAGCGCGTGAACGGTGCAGGTTGTCATGCAACTGGTCAGCCAGACGCTGATCGTTGGTGTAAGCATGGCAGGTGGTCATCAGACCGCGAGTAATGCCGAAGGTGTCGTTCAACACCTTGGCGATCGGGGCCAGGCAGTTGGTCGTGCAGCTGGCGTTCGAGATACACTTGTGAGCGGCAGTCAATTCGCCGTCATTCACGCCCATGACGACGGTCAGGTCGGGCTTGTCTTTCGCGGGAGCCGACAGGATGACCTTCTTGGCACCGGCGGTCAAATGGCTGTCGTAACCCGACTTGCCATCCTTCGCCCGTGCGGTGAAGAAACCGGTCGATTCCAACGCCACATCAACACCCAGGCTACCCCAAGGGAGCTTGGCCGGATCGCGCTCGGCAACCACTTTGACCTTGTTGCCGTTGACGATCAACGAATCGCCGTCAGCCTTAACTTCGCCGGGGAACCGGCCGTGCACACTGTCATACTTCAACAACATCGCCAATGATTTGGGATCGCCCAGGTCATTAATGGCGACCAGTTCGAATTCTTCAGGACGTGCAGCCATTGCACGAAAACTGATCCGGCCAATTCGGCCGAAGCCATTAATACCAACACGCACCTTAGCCACAGGAACAACTCCTCAAGGACACTTGAAATACCAACCAGCCAGGCCGCACAACGCGACCCGAGACCTTTGCATTCCATTTCGTGAGCCACGATTATAGGTTTGTCAAGGGTGAGGAACAAGGAACCGCAATCCACTGGTTCAGCCACACTTGTCAGAGCCCCGGCACTGATTTCGGCATTACGACCCGACTGACTCTAACGGTTATGCAAAATTTGACGGCATTGTAATACCGCAGGAGGGAGGTCGGCAGCGAATTAAAAGAGGCAGCGAATTAAAAGAGGCAGCGAATCATCATTCCAAAATCAAGATTTCAGAACTTTCGGTAGTAAAGACCAGACAGTCTGCCAGAAACATTCGCTGTCTCCTTTAATTCGCTGCCTCTTAATCTTTTGTCAAACTGCGTTGCCTAGGGTATCGACGACGAATTTGGGGTGAACGGATCAGCCCACAACAAGTCTCGACGCCTCTTCGGCCGATACCCTCTCTCGCTGCAGCGAGTTTTCCACCCTGAGTTGGCTTGCGAAATCACCAGGAGAAGGCACCCGATGACCGAGACGGCTCCCCCTGTGGCCCTGTATTCTCTCGACGAACTTCGCGAATTCGTGCACCGCACCCTGTGCCGACGCGAAAATTTGCTCGCGGAACAAGCTCCTTTAGGAGAATTGCCATTGCTGCGAGAGGGCCGCAATTGCGGGATCCAATTCATCGTCCAGGGCCCCCGAGCCGTCCGGCTGTCCGCCATCTGGGCCTCGGACGTGAATGTCGTCTACTTCTACGACGCCCGCGGCGAACGTTACTTGAAGGTGGAATTGAGGTACCGGCTGACGAAAGTGGCGGATGCAGCGTGAGAGAAAATCTCCACCTTCGCCAATTCGTCACCCTTCACCCTTCGCCTTTCACACTTCTACCCCACCCCCAGCCCACGATCAATCGCATCCAGATCCCGCATGAACAACGCCAGTTCCGACTGCAACGTCGGCCGGTCGATCTTCCACTGTGGGTTCTCTTCAGTCGATCGATTGCAATGCGCAATCAGCAATCGATACAGGAACTTGAACAAGTGCCGGGGGACTCGCAGCCGCGACAGGGTGGAAATCAATTCCAGTTGGGTGATGCTGTCCTCAAACCAGTCCTTGATGGAGGGATAGGTATTCGGAATTGAGGCGCACGCCGCCAACCTCGCATTGGCGAGGTCATACAGCGATTCGCCGGTCCATTCCAAGCTCTGAATCAAGTTCTGCTTGTCGAGCCGCGAGCGTTCGTAGAACTCGCGATCACCGCGATTCACGTACGGATAAACCTCTTTCGGCAGCAGCAGCTTAAAGCCAATCCCCGGATGCTTCAGGAATTTGTTGTCGAACATCGACCACAAAAAGGCCTTCATCCGCTCGGGGTTGCCGTTGATCAAATGGGGCTCATCCACGCGATCGACGAGCACCGCGATGCTGTCGAACCCGAGGGAATTCAGCACGCTCCGCAGCTTGTTGATCAACTCATAGCGGTCATCGCTGCGATCACGACTGGGGAGCGGTTGATTGGCCAGTTGCTGCCGTTCGAACCGCGACAGCATGCCCCGGACCGTATTCACCTGATGCTCGATCACGCGAACCTGGCGATTGATGTGCATCGCTGTCCACAATAATCCCGCCTGTCGCTTCAGCCACGGCCCCCAGCCAACCGCCATGATCAGCCAGAACCACCACGTGCCGAATACCGACATGCGACTGCCCAGCGATTCAAACGAAATGCGGCTCCAGATCAGCAACGTGACCAACGTCACGAGCATCCCGCCCGCCAGATCCAATTGCGACTTCCACGTCGAAAATCCCAGCTTCCGCCGCAATGTTTTCCAACGCTGCATGGGGGACATGGCTCGCGAATGATCATAAAACGAAGCCAACAGCAACAGATCCCGCTTCTGCAGATTGGTCAAGCTGTTGATCTGAGCGGCATGAATCTCATTGCCCTCATCCTGCTGCACCGGCGGATCACCCACGATGACGCCCACCAGTTGGGTCACCCCCAGGGTCAGAATGGCATCCATATGATCCCACAGCCGCCATTGAGCCAGCGCCTTTTCGGGCTGACGTCGCCACCGCGGCAGCTTCTGCGCAAAGCAGTCCAGAAACGGGTTGAGATCATCGTATTCAATGATGAAGACCCGCTGCCGGGAATTCTTCTGGTTGTAGTTCGTCAGTTCCTCAACCAACTGCAAGCGCAGGGCCGTCTTGCCGCTTCCCTTCTCGCCGAACACAATCGCGGTCGAGGGTTCTGCCGGGCTGCCCAGAATTTTGGCCCAGGCGGGGTGATGCGTCGAATCGAGGCAATGCTGTCGAAAGACCTGATCGGATTGCGCGTCTTCTTGTCCAAACGGATTATCCTGGACGCCGTGGTGGCCCAGGAATTGGGTAATCTTCATCGCGTAAGCGTTCCTCCGGGAATCCTCTATCACCCGATCCTGAGCGTCTCGCAGTTCTCCATGGAGCGCGACTGCGAAGTCCCAGTACGAGCTGTTCGCGCGGCCCACCGCCCAAAGCGGCCTCCGACACGAAGTCTGATCGGATAATAGCAAATGCCACTTCCGAAAGTGAATCAACGAGTGCTTACGTCGTGTTAAGAGCGTTTACACTTCACAATGACGCCTATTCACAGGACCGGGCCGACGGGAGGGCGAGGCTCCCGCCGAGC
>JAQGHS010000731.1 GCA_028291605.1 Planctomycetaceae bacterium
CATTCGACAGGACAAGGTCCGCCTGCTGGAGTAACGCAGCGAGTTGCTTGATAGTTGTCTGGCCCGCCAGGCTGTGGATCTCACCATGCGGGACAGCGTGCTGGACCAAATCGACCAGTTCCGCAGCCGCAGCACTTTCGCCACGGCTGCCGATCACGATGGCCGACATTCCCAGCTCACGCAGCGCGCGTCGGGTCACCTCGGCATATTGCCGGATCGGCCATTGCTTGGTCTGCCAGCGAGTTCCCGGTTGTATTACCAGCAGCGGTCCAGGAAAGCTGGCTCGTAGCTTCTCGGCCCATAAGCGGTCATAATCGGGAATCACGATCTCGGTTGTTGTGCGGAGCTCACCCAATCCCAGTTCCTCGGCGATGCGCCATGCTCGACGATAGGCGGGGACTTGAGTCCCAGAGTCGGGCAGCAGTTGGTGGCAGGTCAGGTGAGAGCCCTCTCGCGCGGTCTGCAGACCGATACGGATCGGGGCGCCTGTAGCGAGAGTCATGAGGCCCGTGCGAAACAGACCCTGCAGGTCGAAGACGAGATCGAACCGCGATCTTCGCAACCGCTTTAACAGCTTCCACCACGCTGAAACACCACCGCGACGGTCAAAGGGGATCAATTCGTTGATGCACGAATTCCCCGTCAGCAGTTCGGCCAACTCCCGATTGATGACCCAGGAAATGTGGCTGTCGGGAAAACGCTGCCGCAGCACGGGCAGTATGGGCAGCGATTGTACGACATCACCCAGCGCGCTGGGTTTAATCACACAGATTTTCCGAATCGTGCGATTGGTCAGTCGAGTACTCAGGCTGCCGGCATCCATGCCTTACACCAATCAGATCACAAGTTTTTAGCAGAATTCGCCCAGAGTTCTGGCCGCGTGCGGGGCGGTGACGCCCGAAGTCTTCGCGACTTCGGCTACGGGGGTTCGTCGAACACGGGATGTTATCGCGAAGGTCCGCCTATCCTCAAGAGCAATCCCGGAGTTTGGGGGTTTTAGGGTGTTTGCGGGAATGTCTTTCATAAGTCCTATCCGTCCCATAAGTCTCATGCAATGCATGGGACCTTCGTGACTTACGGACCAATGGGACTTATCACAGTGTGTCCGCCGAATGCTTGCAACCCGGGAACAAGTCGCCATACTGCAGCCAGTGGCGGGTTTGGGTCCCCAACGGCGCAGTCGTCAGCCGTGGATTCCGCAATCGATTTCAACAACCTTTCTCCCCTCTCAGGAGCGACATGATGGCCGATATTCGCAAAGCAGCAGTGACGTTAAAGGGTGGTCCCGTGGATCTGGCTGGTCCCGCGCTCAAGGTGGGAGATACCGCTCCCGACTTCAAACTGCAGGATACTTCGCTGGGAGATGTGACGCTCGCGAATTCGGCCGGGAAGACGCGAATCATCGTGACGATTCCGTCCCTCGACACTTCGACCTGCCACCTGGAAACGAAGAATTTCAACGAGTCGATCAAGGGACTCCCCCAAGCCGTGTGCCTGGTGGTGAGTATGGATCTCCCCTTCGGCCAGAAACGCTGGTGCGGTGCGGAAGGTGTTCAGAATGTGCTCACGCTGAGCGGTCATCGCTGCAAGCAGTTCGGCGAGGACTATGGCGTCCTGATCTCCGGCGGCCCGCTTGATCGCTGCCTGGCTCGCGCCGTGTTCGTCGTGAATCCCGCCGGCAAGATCACGTATGCCGAATACGTTGCGGAAATTGCCAACCATCCGAATTACGAAGCGATTTTGGCTGCTGCCAAGGCGTAAGTTGTCGGTGCGTAGCGTATATTCGCCAAATCAGCCGCTGGGCGCTAGCCCACGGTTCGGATCAACAATCGACTCGATCGATTAACCGAACCGGACGCTAGCGTGCCGGCTGATTTTCCGTTGCCTGTTACTCGTGGTCGGATAGTCCTAAAAGAACTCGTCATCATCCGCCAGATTGTTCTCCGTGATAACGGTCAGACCCTGCTCGGTCAGGATTTGCAGGGCTGTTTCCACATCATCGACGTACATGGCGATGGCACCGCGTCCATGCCGCCTATAGAGCAACGGATAGGTGTAGGAAATATTGATCTCGGCGGCCAGCAGTGCCATGCAGATCTTGAGGTACGGCTGGGGATCGTCCGGCAGTTCGACTCCGACCAGATCACTTTCCGAAAATGCGAATTTTGACAGTTGAAAGACTTCCCGAGCCCGGTCGGTATTGTTGACCATGACGCGGACGATGGCACAGTCGACGGAATTCGCGATGCTCAACGCAACCACGCGGATTTCGTTGCGTTCCAGGTGCCGTAACAGGTCGTACAAGCCGCCGACCCGATTCTCCATGAACACGCAAAACTGTCGCAAGCTGGGCCAGTCGCGGCCTCGCATCGTGGCGGCGTCCGTGTGTTCATCATTACCAAAGCTCATTCCAGAATCCTCATGAAAGTTCGTATCAACACCGCGGGGCAGCATCAAGCCATAAACTTCGATGAGTCCCGTGGTCTCTATTTTTGATGATGATTGAGTCTTATGCGAATCGTCCCGGTCCGTCAATTGGGGATGTTCGGAGAACGCGGAATTCTCGTTAAGACGTAGACTGCCCGGCCGGCGAACGATATTCCGTTCGTAGCCACGCTCGCCAGAGCGTGAGGCTTTGAGGATTCATAAACGTTACTGATTTCAGAGATCCGGTCATGATCGATACGTTCTTGTTCGATATGGGAAATGTCCTTGTTCATTTCTCACATCCTTTGATGTGTCAGCAAATCGCCGATGTTTGCGGCAGTTCGGCGGAAGAAATCCGCCGGCTTTTATTTGATCAGGGATGGGAAAACGAATTCGAACGCGGAGAACTCACCGAAGCGCAATTTCAAACTCGACTCGAGAACCATTTTCAGCGACAGATCAATTTGCCGGCGCTGGTTCTGGCGGCATCCGACATTTTCACGCTGAATGCCCCCATGGTGCCGATCCTGCAGTCGCTGCGTCGGCAGGGGAAGCGGTTGGTGTTACTTTCGAATACCAGTATCTCTCATATCGAATTTGTGCGGCGTGAATTTGACGTGTTGAGCTTCTTTGATGACTTTGTGCTCTCTTACGAAGTCGGCGCCATGAAGCCGCAGCCTGCCATCTTTGAATCGGCGTTGAACAAGATTCTCTGTCCCCCCGAGCGTTGCTTTTATACGGACGATATCCCGGCCTATATCGAGGCCGCGCTCAGGCACGGCTTGCAGGCAGAAGTCTTCACGACAGCCGCGTCTCTGGAAGGTCAACTGGCCCGTCGCGGAGTGGTCTTAAGTTAGTGGAATAAAGATCACAAGTGAGCCTTGTCGCTGATCGATCGAATGACCCTTGACGAGTGTTGTGGAGGGAGTTGACCTCCGTCTGACAAGGGTCGCGTCGGGGATTACCCAGATTATCTCTTGGTCGAAGTCTTTTTTTGCAGGGTCTCTTGCTCTTGAAAATGATTGGCAATTGACTGATAACAGCAGGCAGTGGCGGCGTTGATTTGCCGTGCGCGACTTCCGAGTCTCATGCAGGAGTCGAATATGTTGTCTGATCGTTGTCCTGATTGTGAATCCCAGAACGAGAACACGAGTGACGTTTCGCGTCGCCGTTTCTTGAAGACCGCTGCTGCTACGGCCGCTGTGGCGACGTTGCCTCGTATCATCATTGCTGCCGATGAACCGAAGCCGACTTCCGAGAACCTGGTCAAGAAGTTGTACGAGTCGCTGACTCCCGAGCAAAAGTCTGAAGTCTGTTTCGATTGGGATCACAAGGACGATCGCGGACTGCTCCGCACGCACGTTTCCAATAACTGGAATATCACCGACACCGCCTGGAATGTTGGTGGCAAGCATTTCACATCGGACCAGCAGGGGATCATCGAGGCGCTCTTCTGGGGGCTCTACAATCCTGAATGGCATGACCGTCTCCGCAAGCAATTGCAGGATGACGCTGGTGGATATGGTAAGGCCCAGACGATCGCCCTCTTCGGTACGCCGGGCAGCGACAAGTTCGAATTCGTGATGACCGGTCGCCATCTCACCATTCGCTGTGATGGGAACACCACGAGCAATGTCGCCTTCGGTGGCCCGATCTTTTACGGCCATGCCGCGAGCGGTTTCAACGAACCGGCCGATCACGCGGGGAATGTCTACTGGCATCAGGCGTTGAAGGCCAATGGTCTCTTCAAGATGCTCGATGGCAAGCAACGTGACAAAGCGTTGATTGCCACTGCCCCGCATGAGAGTCAAGTCGGCTTCCGTGGCAAAGCGGAGGACATCCCCGGCTTGCCGGTCAGCGAACTCACCGCCGACCAGAAGGCTAGCGCCCAGGACATCCTGAAGACATTGCTCGAGCCCTATCGCAGTTCCGATCAGACTGAGGCTCGCAAGTGTCTGGACGCGAAGGGAGGCCTCGATCAATGTCGCCTCGCGTTCTACAAGTCTGGTGATTTGGGAAATGACGGTGTGTGGGATAACTGGCGCCTCGAAGGCCCCGCGTTCGTCTGGCATTACCGTGGTACCCCGCACGTTCATGTGTGGGTCAATGTCGCCGATGATTCAACGTTGCCCTTGAACGCCAAGGGTTAGTTGAGCTTAATGTGATCGCGTCCATCTGGAAGGCTTGGGGAAGTTTTCCGGATGAACGTTTCTGGTGCTTTGTCAAGCAGGCTGCCAGATCTGCTGGC
>JAQGHS010000732.1 GCA_028291605.1 Planctomycetaceae bacterium
TACTTACTCACGGTTCCCCTGCATTACTTGCCGCCAGCAATCGAGAGATTCAAATAGCCCTCACTTCGCCGCTTTCGGCTTGGCGCTTTTTGCCTTTGGCTTCGCGGCCTCGGTCTCGCGTCGAATCTCTTCCGCCGCCAGCCACGCCACCTCGGAACCCTCCGACCAGAGCCACAAGCGAACGTGATTCACGACCGACTGCAAACGCGGGTCGCTGATCTGCTGGCGGTAGATACTGGACATATCATCACTGTCTGGGGAATGCCCCATAATGTGGTCGACTGGTATCTGAGCTTCCGACGAACCGGCCACGGTCTCGAAGATCCGCCGCAAAGTGTAGAAGTTGACGCCGTCTCGCTTCATCTCCAATTTGCGGAGCAGCTTCCCGAATGTCAGACCGATGGAGTCGATGTACTTCCCTGCCGGTGACATTCCGACGTAGGTTGAGCCGTGCCGTGTCACGAACAGCTTTCCAGTCGCAGCCGGGTCTTTCACTGCGGGCCTTTTCGCCAGCACGGCGCGGAGTGCGTCGATCGTTTCCGGCCACAACGGGCAACGACGCGGAATGCCCGTCTTAGGTCTAGGGAAGTCAATCCAGCCCGTTTTCAAGTTGACCGCAGATTCCGGCAGCGAGGAAATATCGCTCGCGCCGAAAGCACAGTTGAGCCCCAGCAATACCATCCCCCTCATTTGGATCGTCGCCGATGATAGGATCGTCCGGAGTTCCGGTGGTTCCATCATCTGTGGTTCACGCTCGTTCCGCTCCGCTCGAATGGTTTTCTTGGACGGAGTCTTCAACAGAACCTTGAGCCGAAACGGCGTGTCAATTAGTTCGTTGTCATAGGCATAGTGGAAAACAGTCTTGATCTTTTGCAATTCCGTCTTGAGTGTCGTCGAATTTCGGGTCTCGGCCAGTTTGTTCCGCAGTCGTTCGAAGTCTGGCGGTCCGAGTGATTTGACCGGCTTGGTTTTGCCGATGATCTCGGCTGCATTGGTGCAGATTCGGCGATAGTCCGCGAATGTGACCGGGCTGAGTTCTCCGCGCTGCACCTGAGCGTCCTTGGCTTCCAAGTATTGATTGAAGAGTTCTACAACCGTCAGTACAACCTCATCCGATAGCCAGCCAAGCCCCGCTTGCAAATTGTCCCGATGTTTTAGATACTTCTCCAACGCCGCGTCTGGGTCGTCCAGCGGGCCGAAGTAATAGAGTATTCCCTTGATTTTCTTGCACCATCGACCCATCTTGTGGGCGGTCAAAGGATAATCAGGGTAAGGCTTTAGAGTTTGTCGATCAGTTTTGTTTTTGGCTGTCATTCGCTCCGCTCCGATTCTTGCTGGTTGTAGTAACGGTTGTAGCAAGTAAAACGGGCCGAAACAACAAAAATCTTAACTCGTTACAGCGAAACAAGTTGGCCGCCATAGCTCAGTTGGTAGAGCGATGCTTTCGTAAAGCATAGGTCCAGGGTTCGAGTCCCCGTGGCGGCTCGTTAAGCCTGCAATTCCGTTTGGAATTGCAGGCTTTTTTTGCTCTTTGGCCGCGAGGCTTTGCTTCTGCCTGGCAAACTCGATTTCTCCTGAAATCAGTCGTCGGATAAAATCTACCTTCAGCAAGTTCGCCACAATTCGTGTTGGAACAATGACTCATGCCGTATTTCATTTGCACGACTTGCGGGACGCAGTTCCCGGAATCGGATTTGCCGCCATCAGCCTGTGCGATCTGCCAGGACGAACGGCAGTATCTCAAGCCGTCCGGGCAACAGTGGACGACTCATGATCGATTGCAGAAATCGAATCGAAATTCCCTCCGCCAGGAAGAGGTGGGATTGATCGGCATCGGGATCGAGCCCGCGTTTGGTATCGGACAGCGGGCGTTACTCGTGCAGACTCCTGCGGGCAACATTCTGTGGGATTGCGTGCCGCTCCTCGACGAGGCTCTCGTGCAGGTCATCCGTGGACTGGGAGGCTTGTCCGCGATCGCGATTTCGCATCCGCACTATTACTCCAACGTGGTTGATTGGAGCCGTGCGTTTGGTGACATTCCCATCTATCTCCATGCGTCTGACGCACAGTGGGTGATGAGGTCGGATCACAATATCAATTCATGGGCCGGCGAGACATTGGTATTGGGAAACGGTTTGACCTTGATCCGTTGTGGCGGGCACTTTGAGGGAGGCACCGTCCTGCATTGGAGACAAGGTGCCGCAGGACGGGGCGTGCTTCTGTCCGGAGACATCATTCAAGTCGTGGCCGACCGTCGTCATGTCAGTTTTATGTATAGCTATCCGAATTTCATTCCGCTGGGGGGCTCCGCGATTGAACGCATCCTGACCGCGGTGGAACCATTTGCGTATGACCGTATCTACGGAGCATTCTGGGATATGACAATAGAGGCGGATGCTCAAACGGCAGTCCTGCGATCGGCCGAGAGATATCTCGCTGCCATTCGCGAAATCCATTGAAGAAATGGGTAGCAGATTTTGCAGAACTTCGCTGGAGAGTAGTAATTTCTACAAACGCGATACCTTTCGGACGACTCATTATTTTTCTTCGAACTATCACAACATGCGATTAAGCATTACACAGCAATAGCTTAAGTCAAGCAACAGTCGCAGTCGCGAAGTTATTCCCGTGTATTGGCCCCGGCTTTGCTTAATACCTTAATCGTAACCAACTGAGGGGGTTCAGAAGGTTACAAGTAGAATTCGACGTCACCGACAGAGGGGGTTCTGGGAGTGACTCAATAGGAAGCTTGGGGAGTTTCCAAAAACAGATGAGGCAGCGACTGGCACAGGCCGGCGCTGCCCTTTCTGTTTTTATGGGTATAAGAATCGGCAGCGAATTAAAAGAGGCAGCGAATAAATGCGACTACGCCCACACAGCGTGTCATTGTATTTATTCGCTGCCTCTTTTAATTCGCTGCCGAATGACTTCTTTGCCTACAGGAAGTCTTGCAGTTTTGAAATGATTGCCGTGGAAGTTTTTACAATTCAAAATGGCTTAGACTGGCAACACTCGCTGGAGCCACTTTCGCAATTCAGCAATAAATCCTGAGATTTGATCAATTCGCGGCGATTTTCTGAAGTTTTGCTTCAATCCCAGTCCCGTTGGCACGTTCGTTGCTTTATTAGCCGGATGTGATCGACTGAGGGGGTTCAGAAGGTCACAACGCAGTTCGAAAAAAATGTCACCGACAGAGGGGGTTCTGGAAGTGACATTCAAGGGGAACCTGGGGGGTTTCCGAAGAATAGATGAGGCAGCGACTGGCGGGGCCAGCGCTGCCCTTTCTTTTTCACGTTTTCCTTTTGCCGAATCTGGCAGCGCCCGTTAGCCTATGGTAAGTTTCGGGAATCAGTCTTCAGGGGCATGATGTCTTGGAGCATTGGTTTCTTTCGTTCGCGGAAGGCAATTTCGGCGCGATCACCTTGTATCTGTCGCCGACATGGAAGTCCGTGATGTCTCACTTTACGTCGATTCGCTAGGAGCGTCATGGCCATGGAGAGGATCTCTACGGTGGCTCGTGATCGCGGTGCGCGGCATCACTGCTGGTATGTCTGCTTAGTCGTCTGTGCGGCAAGCCTCGGGCTGGCATTCGAGATTGCCGGGCAGGAAGCACCTCGCCCCAGGCCCAAGACTGCCCGCCCGCAGCGGCCCATGCAGGCGCAGCGGAGTACTCCGGATCAGACGGCGGAATCTCAGGAGACGGTTGACGACGGGTTCGGGAGCATCTCGCCCAATAAAGGGGCCACCAATCCGGCGGCCGAAGTAGATCAATTACCGGCCCATGTCCATCCGAAACATCCGCTGGTTCCCGCTTTGAAGATGGCCTATACCAGCCGCGGTACACTGCGGAATGTTCGCGATTACACCGCCCAGTTTGTCAAGAAGGAACTGGTTGGCAACCGCTATATCACTCACAGCATGGACATGAAGTTTCGCGAGCAGCCCTTCAGTGTCTACTTGCGGTTTCGTGATCCGCATGAAGGCCGACAAGTTCTCTTTGTGAAGAACGCCAACGCTGGTCAGATTCTGGTCCAGGAAGCGGGGATCAAGAGCCTGGTGGGAACCGTCACGATCAGTCCCCTCGCCCCCATGGCCATGTCCGAAAACCGGCATCCCATTACCGAAATCGGCATCTCGAACATGCTGGAAACCATCATCAAGCAGTGGGAAGCTGAGGCGCAATATGGCGAAATCGACGTCCAGTATTTTCCCAAGGCGAAACTGGGGGAGTTCCCCGTGCGCGTGATTCGGGCCACGCATCCGACTCGCCGCAACCAGTTCAAGTTTCACATGACGCAGC
>JAQGHS010000745.1 GCA_028291605.1 Planctomycetaceae bacterium
CCGTCCGCTGAATGGATAATGAGATCGAGCAGGACGGTACTATCGCCGGAAGCTCCAGCGATTAAGTTCGGGAGTGATAGGGTCTGGAGCGCGGGTGCGAGCGAATCCACAGTTCCTGGCGGCAGGCTCAGTGACGATGCATTCAACACTCCGACAACCTTGGCCAGCACCTGATTCAGATTGGCGCTTAACGCCTGTAGTTCCGCCGGTGTCGCATCCAGAGTATTCAGGACGACCGTCAGCAGATTGCCCAGCAGCAGGCCGTCCCCGGTGGCCGCCGAGGCCGTGACTGTGATGGGACTCGTATCGAGCATTAAACCCAGCAAATTGAGGTCGATAGCGGGCACGGTCACGTTGAGAATATCGCCATCTTGCCAGGTCGCTGGCGGAATCTGAGCCGACGGAATTCCGGGCAACTGCTGATCGAGATCCGCGAGGAGCTGATCCAGTCGCGTGTTGATGAATGCCAGGTCGAGCGAATTGGGCAACGGGGGATTGAATAAGTCCGTCAGCGCGGTGAGCACATTGCCTAGCACCAGGCCGTCGCCCGCCTCCGCCGTGATCGTTAATGTGATCGGGCTGGTATCAACGATTGCCCCCAGCAGATCCAGATGGACCGGAGCCACAAACAACTGCAAAATCGGCGAGGTTGATGGAGCCGCGGTGCTGAATGTGCCGCCGAGTACTCCAGACACATTCAGGTCCACGGAATTGACTAACGCCACGGCAGATGACAAGACATTATTAAGAGCGAGGCTAACACTTTCGGTATTGATCAAGGTCGAAACGGCCGTCAGCGTATTGCCTAATAACTTGCCGTCACCTTCTTGGGCCGATACGGTGACAGTAATCGGACTGGATTGGATTTTGAGACCCAGTAAGTTCAGATCCAGCGGCGGTATGGTCACCGTCAGTACCTCGGTCGGCGCCACCACGGTCCCGGGGCCACTGGTCGGGATCGATGTGTCGCCCGCTGTGCTCGAGCCGGTTGCCAGATCGGTGATTAACGAGATCAATCCCGCCGGTCCACCAGGGTTGAGCAGATTAGCGACGTTATACAACAGATTTCCCAGGACTTGACCGTCGCCCGTGGTTGCCGTGAGTTCAGCATCGATATCACTTGTTTCGACATGCAGTCCCAGCAGGTCGACCGAGACGGGGGGCGTTACGCCATCGCTGGAAGCGACTACCAAGTCGAGAATCGTGACGCTGGCACCGGGAGCTGCGGTGATCAGGTTGGGCAATGCGAGAGTTTGCACGGCCGTCGATAACGTATCCAGGGCGCTGGTGGGCAATGTGATGGTGGAGGCATTCAATACGCCCACCACTTTCGCCAGGATGTTATTGATATTGCCGTTCAAGTCTCGGGTTTGCTCGGAAGTGGCACCGACTGTGTCTAATGCCAGGGATAAGATATTGCCGAGCAGCAGTCCATCGCCTGTGTGTGCCGACGCGTCGACCGTAATCGGCGTTGTTTGTAGTCCCAGGCCGAGCAAGTTGAGATCAATGGCCGGTACCGTCAAGTGCAGGATCTGATCGTCTTCCAGAACGGGTGGCGGCACAGTCGCTGCCGGAATACCCGGGATCTGAGCATTCAGGTCCGACAATAATTGCGACAGCTGAGCGTTCACAAACGCCAGATCAAGATGATCTGGCAATGGCGGATTCAAGAGATCGGTGAGCGACGTCAGAACATTGCCCAGGACACGGCCCTGGCCGGCTTCCGCCGAGATCGACAGAGTGATGGGACTCGTATCAACCTGCACGCCGAGTAGATCAAGATGGACCGGTGCCACGTTCAGTTGCAGGAGCTGAGTCACGCTGGTGGGCGCCGTGTCGAACGTGCCCGTCCCAACTCCGGCGACGTTGAGTTCGATCGAATTCAGGAGATCAATGGTTGTGCCGAGTACGTTGTTGAGTGCCGCGTTAATCTGGCCGACATCAACCAATCCGGACACATTCGACAACAGGTTGCCCAGCAGATTGCCGTCACCGAGTTCGGTTGTCACCGCGGCGGTAATGGTGCTGGATTGGATTCGCAGTCCGAGCAGGTCGAGGTCCAACGGCTTCAACGTTAGTGTCAACAGGTCGTTTGTCGTTCCGGAATCGATCGGGATCGATTGAAAATCGCCAACGACGGCGACCGCTCCGGAACCACCGAACTGAAAGACTCCGGCATCCGCGATTCCGGCCGAAGCCGTTTGTCGTAGCACCCAGTCTCCAGAATTCGCACGGTAGATGCCTATTCCGTCTGTGCCGTCACCATTCCAGTCGCCGACGACGGGTGTTTCCATGCCCGCCTGACCGAACTGAAATTGCAGATCCGCGGTTCCGCCGGTTGCCGTCTGGCGCAGCGTCCACGTGTTGGTTGACGAATCGAATGTGCCGATCCCATCAATACCGTCGCCGTTCCAGTCACCCACCACGGGCAACGTGTTGGCTGCACCGAACGAGAACGTCGAGGTCGCTGGACCGCTCGACGCGCCCAGGTGTAGCGACCAGGTCGCGTTGATGGGGTCGAAGACTCCAATGTCGTCCGTGCCATTTCCGTCCCAGTCTCCCACGACGGGCAATGATCCAGGGGTTCCGAATTGGAAGACCGTGTCGGGTCCACCGGTGTTGGTAGAGTAGCGTAGAGTCCAGGTCGTGGTGTTGCGATCAAAGGTTCCGATATCATCCTTTCCATCGCCGTTCCAATCGCCGACGACTGGCGTTTTCGACGGTCCGAATTGTCCGAACTGGAAGCTTCCCGCATCGCCCTCGCCGGCGGATGCCGTCGAATTCAATGCCCACAGACCGGTCGTTAGGTTGAATGTTCCGATCCCCGCCGCATCGAGGACGGTCCTCGTTTCGAGGAGTTCAGGAATAGCGACTGTCTTCAGACATCGACGTTGTTTTACCCGACGAGTTCGCAACCAGGACCATCTCATTTTTGCACCATATTTTATGCAGGGTTATGAATGAAGAGTGACATTGGCTAGCACCTAAGATCGCGTGAGGCTCTCGTCCCTGTCCAATTCAATGCGTGGCTGAGAATCGGCATCGCGGTAACAATGCAGACCGTAAGCACGCAGCGATCAGATATTCGACGTGCGTTGAACGCCCCCGAACTGGATCCCAGAGGGCGATCCGCAATCTACTAGAGAACGTGGCGAAGACATTTACTACAAACCTACTTGAGACTCGCGTCGTGCTTATCCGGGCTGACGTTTACAGCGGCAACCGAGTTGGAAACTCGGCGCCCGCCAGAAAGCCCTGGTCGTGGCGTCCCCAAGCCACGACCAGGGACCAGAACCTTACCCGTGCCGATGTGATCGGCCTGATCCAGTCACGGATGTCTGAATCGTATCGGTGGCAGTTGTTCCGTCCGCTGTGACCTGGAATTGAACGACGCGAATTCCACTGCTGGCACTCGGACGAGTCTGAATGGCGATGCGTTGTAGGACGGCGTTCACACTCGCTTCGGTGGCACTGGAATTAAAGCTGACTTGTAGAGCGCTGCCTTTCTTGTTGCCGCTTGTAATCGTCGCCACCTGGGTGCCGTCCACCAGGACCTTCTTGCCTTTCACTTCCACCGCCCCCCCGTGCTTGATGACGACAAGTCGATCCTTTTTGGAATCAACACCCGATACAAAACTCGCGGTAAGTTGGGCGTTAGCAAAATTAGTCCCTGCGGCCACATTCGTCAGGGTGACCGTGGGATCCAATGGAGTCGGACTGCTCGGGTTGTTACTGACATCGACGCTCGTGGCGAGGTCAAGGTCGAAACTCCCTTGAGTCTGATCCGACACGACGACGGTAAATGTCGCGGGCGTACTGGTCAGCACTCCGTCCGAGGCTGTGAACGTGAACGACGTTGATCCAGTAAATCCCGTATCGGGAGTGAAAGTAAACGTGCCGTTCGAATTCACATTGACGGTCCCGTTGGCCGGTTGGCTGACCGTCGCGAACGTCAGCATATCGCCTTCGGCATCGGTCGCCAGCGACGTCAGCGATCCGTTGAGAGTGGCATTCACGCCGGTCGTTCCGGTGCCGTTGATCACCACCGGAGCGGTGTTGGCCGTGGCCAGCACATTCACGGTGACCGTTGCATCGTTACTGTTGAGGCTGCCGTCATTGGCCTTATAAGAAAACGTCGCGACTCCGGTAAATCCGAGAGTGGGAGTAAACGTGAATGTCCCATTCGGATTGATGAGCACGGTGCCGTGCGTTTCAGTGGTCGAGCCTTCCGAGAAGGTCAACGTATCGCCGTTGGCATCGGCTCCCGTCAGGGTTCCCGTCAAGGGCGTGCTGGTTGTCGTTGATACAGTGACAGGATTCACGACCGGAGCCGTATTGGCGGTCGCATTCACATTGACCGTGACGGTTGCATCACTGCTGTTAAGGCTGCCGTCATTGGCCTTGTAGGAGAAGGCCGCCACGCCCGTAAAACCTGCCGTCGGCGTAAACGTGAAACTGCCGTTCGGATTGATGACTACAGTCCAGTGCGATTCAGTCGTGGAGCCTTCGGAGAAAGTCAACGTATCGCCGTTGGCGTCGCTTCCGGTCAACGTCCCAGAAACGGAGGTATTCGTCGTCGTCGACAAGGTGACCGGATTCACCACAGGTGCGGTATTGGCCGAGGCGTTCACGTTGATGGTGACGGTCGCATCGTTGCTGTTGAGGCTGCCGTCTTTGGCCCTGTACGAGAACGTCGCCACGCCCGTGAAACCCGCGGTGGGCGTGAACGTAAACGCTCCATTCGGATTGATCGCGACAGTACCATTCGTTTCCGTGGTGGCACCTTCCGCAAAAGTCAAAGTATCGCCATTAGCGTCGGCACCGGTCAGTGTTCCTGACACCGCGGTATTGGTCGTCGT
>JAQGHS010000769.1 GCA_028291605.1 Planctomycetaceae bacterium
AATTCGAAATTCGGGCCTCCAGGGATCCTCAACCCAGAGCCAATACAATTGCCGAATCTAAGTCCCCATTGAAAACACTCGCCAGTGTTTTGCTCGATGTCACGCGTCTACGCCCCAAGGCGTTTGACGTCGTCTGCCAACTCCAGGGTGGATTGGAATTAGAAATGACATGGCGCACGCCGGTCAGCGAAACACTGGAAATGCCCACGCTCAGTACCGTACACACGGGGGCCCGTCAGCCATTGGCTTTGGCCAGGGTAGGGTAGGGCGAGGCTCCGCCGAGCCGTCCTGTAGCCGTTACCTGTTTTGACACGACAGACTTCGACCAGACAAGCAACCATCATGACTCAGGATTCAGCGGTGTGGATGACCGGACTCGGAGCCGTGACACCCATCGGAAACGATTTTCGAGAGATTTCCAAGAATTTACTGGCCGGAAAATCCGGCGTCCGACGAGTCTCCGGCTTTGAAAACTCCGAACATCCCTGCCGCATTGCCGGCCAGCTTAACGAGATCACTTGCCCCCCCGATTTCGATCCGCAAATCTTCAGTAAGTTGCTCCCCTTGGAACGCAGTGTCGTCCGCTGCTGTGTCGACGCACTCCATGATTCAGGGTTATGGGATCAGCGTGAGGAACTGCGGATCGGGGTCGTGATGGGTCTGGGTGCCGAACGCATGCAGCTTTGGGACAATGACTATCGTCGGGCCGGAATGAAGCTGTTCGAGCCCGCACTCGACACGGGTTCCATCGCCGATCGCACTCAACGCTGGCTGGGTTTAAGCGGCCCGGTGATGACGGTTTCAGCCGCCTGTGCCAGCGGCAATCAAGCGATTTCCCAAGCCTGTCGCTGGTTGGAACTAGGCTGGGTCGATGTCTGCCTCGCCGGCGCATGCGACATGGGAGTCACCCCGTACTCGATGGCCAGCTTCGGCAATCTGCGAGCACTTTCGCGTCGCAACGAAATCCCCGAGCAAGCTCTGCGTCCATTCGATTCTGCTCGCGACGGCATGATCCTGGGCGAGGGTGGCGCGTTCTTCATGCTGGAACCCGCCAGCCATGCACGGCGCCGGAGCAGCAGCCGGGCTTATGCCGAAGTCGCGGGCTTTGGCGCTTCCAGCGATGCCTCGCACATGGTCATCCCCTGTCCCGATCCCGCACGCGGAATCATGGCAATGCAACAGGCCCTGGCCATGGCCAACGTGCAGCCGGCCGAGATCGACTACATCAACGCCCATGCCACAGGAACCCCCTTGGGCGACCTCTGCGAAACGCGCATCCTGCACGGAGCATTGGGCGCGGCGTGTGCGACAATTCCGGTCAGTTCTACAAAAAGCATGACCGGCCACCTGTTAAGCGCGGCAGCGGCGGTGGAAGCGATCGCGTGCCTGACCGCCATTCAAGAAGGCGCAATCCCGCCCACGGTGAACCTCGACAACCCCGACCCCGAGTGCAACCTGTGCCACGTCCCGAATCAGTCCCGCGAACAGCAAGTCCGCATCGCGGTCTCCAACTCATTCGGCTTCGGCGGCAACAACACCTCGCTCGTATTGCGGTCAGTTTCAGCCCAAGGCTGTGCATAGCAAAATGTGGCAACAGTGGGACGGGTCTCCAGGCCCGTCCGTCCCGCATTGGGAGCTTCTGTGCTAATCATTTTTAACAGAAGGTCACGAAGATCACGAAGGAAATGAAGAAGGACCGACGAGCCCACGCCGCTGGTCTCGCCTTGGTCCACTTGAGATGTCGCGGAGTACCGCGAAGACGGGCAAGAGTGCCCATCCTACAGCCATCCGCCCCGTATTCACTTAACGGCGCCGGACGCTCGCCTAAATCGGTTGAAATTCCATCCGATTGCTCTGCAGGAACGCCTCCAGCTCTGGTCGAGTAAACACTCCGGCGGTTGCCCCGCTACGACGCACGGCACTCGCTCCCAGAGCACTGCCGATCTCGACGCAGCGCCGCACATCGGCCCCTTGTAACATCCCTTGGATGAACCCCGCGCCGAATGCATCGCCACTGCCGGTACCATCGATGTACTCCATCCGAAACACCCCCGAACGAAAGCGGTTTGTCTCACTTAAGACTACCGCTCCGTCACCACCGCAGGTGATCACAACCGTACTGGCTCCGAGACGGCGAAAAACTTCGGCTTGAGCCAGAGGATCAGTTTCCCCAGTGATTTGCGCGGCTTCGTCCGTATTGGGCATGAAGACATCGGTCCATGGCAGGACTTCCCGCAACGTCGTCAGATAGTCTCCCGGACCGGGAATCACCACATCCAAGACCGTCGGCACACCGACCGCGCGTGCCTGCTGCAGCAACTCCTTCAAGGCACTGGCCGTCAGCTTGGGCAGGGCGAAGAGTGCCCCCACATATAACACTCGGGTGGCTTGCAACATCTCTGTGGTCACTTCGCGACCGTCAAACTCACCATTGGCTCCAATGGTATGAATGAACCGCCTGTCGTCACCCTTCACATTGATGATCAACGTACCGCTGGTGTCCTTGTCCGGAGTCTCAACCAAGTTGACAGTATGCACTCCGGCGCGAGTCAACTCCTGCCGCAGAAACTCGCCGAACAAGTCGTTACCGACACGCGCCGTGATACCGACCTTCACCCCCAACTTGGCGAGATCGACCGAGACATTCGCCGCGTGCCCGCCCAAAGTCAGATTCAGCCGCTCGGTCAGCAGTAATTCGCCGGAACGAGGCAGGCGGTCAATCGGCACACAAATATGGTCGGCCACGGCGATCCCGACACACAGGCAATCCAGCATGAGCAAAGCAATCCGTAACGAGGCACGACGGAGAGGTATAAAGACTTCCAAGAAATCATTAGGCGAGCCGGGCGGCGTAAGCCCCCGAATTCTTCCCGCTGGCCAATACCGACACTGGCAGCTCAGACCACGGAATCCCGGGGCTTACGCCATCGGGCTCGCCTGGGATCTTATTTTCGACCTACTTATTCTCTGCAGCCGGTTTCTCTTCGGCTGGCTTCTCGTCAGCTGGTTTTTCATCGGCGGGCTTGTCTTCAGGCTTCTTGGCATCGGTCTTCTTCTCATCCTCGTGATCGTGATCCTTATGGGCATCACCCTTTTTCTCATCATGAGCGTGACCTTCGTGATGAGCTTCTTCTGCCTCGGCCGCTGCCTTCTTGGCATCAAATTCAACCGCGACCTTTTCGTGCGCCTTGTCCTTAATCTTGAGACTGGTCAGGGTGCCCTTAAATGCTTTCACGCCCTTCAGCTTATCGTCTTGGGCGACAAACCCATCGTCCTGCTTCGCCGCATCGGCCGGGGTCAATTTCAAGGTTAAGGGCTCGGTGGCTTCGGGCAGGGTGATGGCCAGTTCCAGGTCTGTCTGGTCAACCACCAGCGGCTTTTCCGCCTCGCCGTCCAGGATGTAGGCTTCCACTTTGCCCGCCTCGGCGTCGACCACCAACTCAATCTGCGCCACGTGTTCGCCCAGCATCGTCAGGCTGCCATGATGGGGCGCGTGGTGATGGTGGCCATGATCGTGGTCATGGTCGTGATCATGTTCCTTCTTACCTGCGTCAGGCCGCTCCTTTTTGACTTCTTCAGCAGTCTTGAATCCGTCATTCCCGCCCTGGCAGCCGGCCACAGCACAGCACGCGGTCAAACAGGAGATCGTGGCCCAATTTCGGAACAGTCTCATCATGGCTCCTCGTTAGAAAATCAAGATCCTCAGCGTCGTGGATCCCAGTTGAGTCACTTCGGCGCCGCATTCGTAACTTACGTCGTCAATCCAACAAGCGTGGGCAATTGCCAATCGACAGCAAACGCCCAGCAGGCGAAGTTGGTCGGGATGCAATCATATTGCAACAAATGGAACTCCGCCACCGGGACTCAGTCATTCTGGTCTATTGCCTTCTCGGACCGGGGCAGGGCAAGTATCGTTGCGTTCCAGAATCACTTCATCCGTGAGACAAACCTGCGATTTATTTGCGTGGCGCGAAGACTTTTCGGGTTCCTGTGCGTAATTCATATGGGAGTACGCATTTAAGTTCTCACCCCGGCAGGGGTGACAGCTATTAGCCCGGGGTTGAGCGAAGCGATACCCCGGGTAATGCACAAAGGGATGACCCGACCCTGGAGGGGTCGCAGCAAATCACAGGCTGCGACCCCTCCAGGGTCGGGTCGAAGATAACACGGAAACCCCGGGTATCGCTAACGCTCAACCCGGGGCTAATAGCTGTCACCCCTACCGGGGTGAAGATTAATCCACTTCCCGTGAACGACCGCATGCCAGCTTTGCCTTCACTGCCGATTGATGTCGTCCTTCCCGAGTTGCTGGCTGCATTGCAACATTCCTCAAGTGTCGTGCTGCAAGCCCCGACTGGAGCCGGCAAGACAACCCGGGTACCGCCCGCCATCCTGGACGCGGGACTCGCCGAATCGGGCCAGATCCTGCTGTTGGAACCGCGTCGCCTGGCGGCACGTGCGGCAGCGCGGCGGATGGCATTCGAACGCGGCGTAACGCTTGGCGAGGAAGTCGGGTATCAAGTCCGTTTCGATCAGCGCTGTACTCGGCAAACACGGCTGCTGGCCATTACCGATGGGATTCTGTTGCGAAGGTTGCAGGACGATCCATTCCTGGAATCTGTGTCGGTCATTCTGTTCGACGAATTCCACGAACGAAGCCTCAATCTGGACCTCACCCTGGCCATGGCGCGGCGCGTCCAGCAAACGGTCCGCCCCGATCTGAAACTGATCGTGATGTCGGCCACCCTCGCAGCGGGTCCCGTGGCCAAATATCTCGGCGATTGCCCCATCATCACCAGCGAAGGCAGGTTGCATCCGGTCGAAATCCGTTATCGCCCTGCGATCACCTCTCAGCCTGTCGTCGATCAAGTGGTTTCAGCCGTCGACGACTTGTTGATATCCACTCCGGGGAATCTCCTCGTTTTTCTGCCGGGAGTTCGCGAAATCCAGCAAGCCGGCGACCGCCTGGGAACATTGGCAGAACAGGCGAAGGCGATCGTCTTACCGCTCTATGGCGACTTGTCCCCCGAACAACAAGACCGAGTCCTCAGCCCTCAAACCCAACGCAAGATTGTCCTGGCCACCAATGTCGCCGAGACATCCGTCACCATTGACGGTGTCACCGGCGTCATCGACAGCGGGCAGGTCCGGCAGATGCAGTTTGACCCGGGACTGGGTCTCGATCGCCTGGTCCTGACGAAAATCTCGCAAGCCTCGTCCGACCAGCGAGCGGGCAGGGCAGGGCGGACTCAGCCCGGTGTTTGTCTGAGACTCTGGATGGAACGCGAACAACGCGGTCTGGCCGCCGACACAGAACCCGAAATCCGTCGCGTGGATCTCGCGGGACCTGTTCTGGAACTCCTGTGCTGGGGTGAGAGTGATATCACCGCCTTCCCCTGGTTTGAAGCCCCGCGTCCCGAGGCCGTCGCTCAGGCGATTTCACTGCTGACCAGCCTGGGGGCCATCAAAGACGGACAACCCACAGACATCGGTCGTCAGATGGTCCAGCTGCCGGTTCATCCGCGGCTGGCCCGACTCTTGATCGAAGGCCACCGGAATGGGGTGTCCGATCGCGCCGCCTGGATGGCAGCGTTACTCACCGAACGAGATCCCTTCGAACGCGCAGACTATGCCCGCAAATCCGGCTCGCTCGGCCCGGCACACTATTCGTTTTCTGACGTGTTAGACCGCGTGCAAGCTCTGGAAGAATTCACCGCCCGCGGTCGTACCGACACCACCGCCGGGCGCTTACATCCCGGAGCCGCACGGTTCCTGCAGCAGGCACAGCAGCAGCTATTGAGATTAGTGAACTCGGACCGACCAACATCCGCCAACACTCGTCCCCGATCAACGCAACCCAAGCAGGGCTGGGAGCGGGACGAAGCCGTCTTAAAGGCCTTGTTAACGGCATTCCCAGACCGTGTGGCCCGTCGACGCGAACCGCTCAACCGCAAAGGTGTCATGGTCGGCGGGCGCGGCATTCGACTCGCCGATTCGAGCCTCGTCTTGCAGCCAGAATTGTTTCTGTGCGTCGACACTGATGCCGGGCAGGGCGAGATCTTCGTCAGGCAGGCCTCTGGGATTGAACGGGACTGGCTGCCCGCGAATCAGGTCGAAGTGACCATCGACGTGACCTTCGATTCCACTCAGGAGAAAATCGTCGCCCAGCGCCGGACACGCTATTTCGACCTGATTTTAGACGAGTCGGCGACGACTCCCCCCTCCGGCAGCAACGTCAGTGATGTCCTGGCCGAGGCCGCACTCAAAAATCTTGACCGAGCCATTCCCTGGGACGACCCTGCCGTGAGCTCCGTGATCACGCGTGTCCGTTGTTTGAAAACCTGGCTGCCAGACTGCGGGTTGCCGGCCTTCGACGATTCGACGTTAGAAAACCTGCTACCGAGCCTGTGTTCCGGCTGTCGCTCCTTCGCCGACCTCCATCGAGCCCCTTGGGCGGCAGCCCTGCGAGCCAGCCTGACCTATCAACAGCAACAGTTCCTCGACCGAGAAGCCCCCGAGCGAATCCAAGTCCCCAGCGGCAGTCAAATTACTGTTCACTACGAACCCGAAAGATCACCCATTCTGGCAGTCCGCATTCAAGAGCTATTTGGCCTGAAAGAAACACCCCGCATCGCTGCCGGCCGAATCCCTGTGGTCCTGCACTTGCTTGGCCCGAACTACCGCCCGCAGCAGATCACAGACGACCTGAAATCCTTCTGGAACAATACCTATCCCGAGGTCCGCAAGGAACTCAAACGTAGGTACCCGAAACATTCCTGGCCAGAAGATCCATGGAGTGCGACGCCGGAAAACAAAGGCGGGCGGAGGGCGTAACAAGCACCATCCAGAATTCAGGCGAGCCGGCGACGTAAGCCCCCGGATTCTTCGGGCTGTAGGTATGGACACTCTAGTCCCGTCTGTATTCACGCTTCTAACGCTCGGATGTTGAGGTTGAACACGAATCGATCGAATCTCGTTCGTATTTCAGTCCGGAGGGCTCGACGTAGGTAGCCAGAGGCGGGAGCCTCTGGTTGGCACGCATCAACGCAAGTTTCCGCCCCGGAGGGGCCGGCGACAATCGGCGGCCCCTCTGGGGCGCATCGAGAATATTCCCTTCTTTCCAGAGGCTCCCGCCTCTGGCTACCTTCGTCGAGCCCTCCGGGCTGAAAAGCACTCGCTTCAATGGCGATGAAATCCAATCCCTATTAAGGCCTTTTGCTCTGATTCTCGCATCAGACGCTGGATATAGAGCTGCATGACTTCAGCTGCGCTGCAATGCGGATGCTGGTTTTGTAATTCTTGAAGTTCTTGCTGTTTGGCGCGTTCTGAGAGGTCAGAAACCATCTGGAATCGCTCTTCGGCCGTCAATTTCCGCAACGCTTCTAGTTCGCTGGCGCGGAGAGATTTCGGTTTACGATCCATGATTGATCACCGTTGATTGCAACTGAATGAGGGGCAGGGCGGCATTCAAACTTCCGGAGCGAAATCCATCCAAATCGATCGTCACGAATCGGAAGCCCAGACTTCGCAGATGGTCCGTGATTTCTGCTCGCAGTTCAGGAGCGACCAACCTCGGCAACTCTTCAATCGCCACTTCAATCCGGGCGAGATCGTGCGCTTCGTGCCGTACTCGTAACTCGCGAATTCCCAGTCGTTGACGCAAAAACTGTTCGGCGGCGTCGACGCGCCGCACGCGCTCGGGAGTCACTTCTAATCCGTAGGCGATGCGGCTCGACAGACAAGGGCTGGCAGGCTTGTCCCAGACGGGCAGATCCCAATGCCGGGCGAGCTCTCGGACTTCCGCTTTGGTGAGCCCCACTTCGAACAGTGGGCTGCGAACGGTGTGTTCTTTTGCGGCCTGCATTCCGGGCCTGTAGTCACCCTGGTCGTCGATGTTGGCGCCGTTGACGATGACATCAACTCCCAATCGTTCGGTCATCCCTTCCAACTGAGTATAAAGCTCCGTTTTGCAGTGATAACAACGATCGCCAGAGTTTCGCAGGTAGTCCGGGTTGGAGAACTCCGTGGTGTGCAGAATCTCGTGGCGAATGCCGATTCGCTGGGCCAATTCCCGGGCCTCGTCGAGCTCTCCTGCAGCCAGGCTGTCACTGACTGCGGTCGCCGCGATCGCCGAATCTCCGCACGCCAGTTGGGCAGCCTGAGCCACCACCGTACTGTCGACTCCTGCCGAGAACGCGACAGCCACCCGCCCGTAGCTCGCCAGGAGCTGCAATAGGGCGTCGCGTTTGAAGATCAGAGAAGCGGGCAATGGACTTGGCATTTTATTCCAACATAACCTATTCAACAGAAATATGTTACAGCAAACACGAGCAAGCCGAACGGGGCCAATACTGACTCCCGCCGACAACCCACGATCAATTCAACTTTGCAGGATGTTCGTCATTAGACCTTTGCTGTGAGCCGTTCCGCAGCTTATATTATCAGGATCTCGTGTTATTGATGCAGATTACGTCGAATCTTCAAGGCTGCGACAGGGTTAAACATCTAGCGTCGAAGCTGGGAGTTCTGGCAACGGATATTCCAACTTCCTTGCTGACGACGAAGTCCGCATCGAATAACTCAATAAAACGACTCGCTTCGCGAATTATCGCGATTTCTCGCGTGGTCCTCGCGAAAAATGGTCTGTCAGACCAAGGTGACAACCGACATCATCGTAGTATATGGCCAGAATACAGGGAAATGTCCCATGCGTAAGTTGACGTGGTTCAGTCTGATTTGGCTGTTGGCGTTCGGCCTGTTGTGGAGCGGAGCCGCATTACCAGTCGGTGCCGCCATCACTCCCGATCAACGGAAAGAACTTGGCGAAGTCCGTAAGGAAGTCGGCAAAGTCGCCGGACACCTCGCCAAGAAGGAATTCGAGGAAGCTCGGAAAATCCTGAACGATGCTCAGGAAAAGGTTTCCAAGATCGCCAGCGACGCCAAGGTCATGGAGACAGACAAGACCCTGGCCCCGATCCTGCTGCAAATCGAAAAGCAGCGGGCCGCATTGGACAAGAAGGCGGGCGGAGCAGGAGAGGGCGGCATCAACTTCGATAAAGAAGTCGCACCCATCCTGGCAGCCAAATGTGCCAACTGCCACAACGAAGATCGTTCCTCTGGCGGTTTGAAACTCGACACTTTTGCGGGCTTGGAAGCGGGTGGGACGAACAAGCCCTTGCTTGTTCAGGGCCAGGGAGCTCGCAGCCTGCTGGTCATGCGACTGACAGCCAATGGTCCGGCGCGGATGCCCAAGGCCCCGCAGCCCGCGCTATCTGCCGCGGAAATCGCTTCGATTACCTCCTGGGTGAACCAGGGAGCGAAATACGAAGGAGACAAGACGAAGAAATTCCAAGCGGCGGCCGCGGGTGGTGCAGCGCGTGGCAATAATCTGCCGGTCCCCGCAATCGTTCGCGCCGCTGGCAATGAAAAGGTTTCTTTCAAAAGGGATATCGCTCCTTTCATGGTCAATTTGTGCGTCGGCTGCCATAGCGGCAACAATGCTCGCGGTGGCCTGAATTTGACGACGTTCGAGGGCCTGATGAAGGGTGGCCAGAGTGGTCGCGTCATTCTGCCTGGCAATATGGAAGGGAGTCGCCTGTTCCGCCTGGTGGGTGGATTGGAACTCCCCCGCATGCCGCAAGGGCAGGCCCGGATTACCCGCACCAACTATGAAAACTTGAAAACCTGGTTCGAAGAAGGCAACAAGTTCGACGGCCCTGATCCCAAGCAGCCGTTACGCGAATTGGTTCCGACCGAAGCCGAAATGATCGCCGCCAAGCTCGCCAAGCTCTCTCCTGAAGAGTTCAACGCGATGCGAAAGGAAAAATCCGAAGATCAGTGGAAACGCTCGAATTCTAAGGAAACGGCCAATACCGTCGAGAGTGCCGACTACCTGGTCATGGGCAATGCCAGCGAAGATCGTTTGAAGGAAGTCCTGGGCTGGGCCGACGAGCACGCGAAGACCCTTCGCGCGGCGTTCGGTGCAAAGACCGACGAGATCTGGAAGGGCAAGCTGGCGATCTTTGTCTTCAAGGATCGCTTCAGTTTCGAAGAATTCCCGCGCGTGATTGATTCTGCTGAGGTACCCCGCGAAACCATTGGCCTGTCCAAGGTCTCCCCCAGCTTTGATGAAGCCTACGTCTGTGTCGAAGACATTGGCGATCAGGTCAGCTCGGAGTCGCCGGGGATGAAGCTCAGCGTGATCGATCAGATCACCGGTGCCTACCTGAAACGATCCGGCGACAAGATCCCTGAGTGGTTGATCCGCGGCCTGGGCTTGGCATTGGCCTCCAAGGATGACAAAAAGAACGAATTCATCCTGGCTCAGCCGGCGATGGCCGTGCAGTCTCTCCAGGGTCTGGAAAGTCCCGAACAAGTCTTCGAGAAGGGCAAGTTCTCGTCTGCCGATTTGGGTCCAGTCGGTTTCACACTGGTGCAGCATATGATGGCGGCAGGTGGACCGGGCAAGCTCGGAATGCTGATTGACAAGCTGCAATCGGGTGCCGAACTGGCGGCAGCATTGAAAGACGTCTACAACGCCGATCTGAAGACCCTGGGGATGTCCTATGGCAATATGCTGGGCAACCGCAAACCGGGCAAGGTCAAGAAGAAGTGAACGCAGATAGTTAGCAAGTCTCGTTGAATCAGCCCGGTCTCTCGCGGAGGGACCGGGCTTTGTTCATTCCTTATCCTGACAACCGTGAGTTCAATTCGTTACGCTTATGCGAGGTGGGCTCGAAGAAAAATGAACCCGGCTCGCCTAATTCGATTCAAAGTCGTCGTGTTGCAAAGTACCAGGAATCATCAACGTGTCAGCCGAGTCTGTTCCCGATGTCGTGGTGGTAGGTGGTGGAGTCATCGGGTTGTCGATCGCCTATTTTCTGTCGCAGCGTGGCGCGACCGTGACCGTGCTCGACCAGAGCCAACCGGGGCAGGAAGCGTCGTGGGCCGGTGCCGGCATGTTGCCCCCCGGCAATCTGGAGCGCGCCCAGGACGCCGCAGCTCGACTGCGAGCCTTCAGTCATCAACGCTGGCGATCCTTTAGCGCAGAACTCCGCGAACTCACGGGAATCGATAACGGCTACCTGGAATCCGCCGGCTTGGAATTGGGTTTCAGCGGGGAAGGGGACCGGCTGAGAGAAGAAACTGAGGGCTGGATCTCCGAAGGAGTTGTACTCGAACGATTGACCCCGCTGGACCTGCAAAGTCTCGAACCGGCCCTCAGTCCCGAAATCCGGCATGCGTATCGCCTTCCTGGATTCGCTCAGGTGCGCAACCCGCGGCACCTGAAGGCACTGATCCTGGCCTGTGAGCTGCGAAAAGTTCGCATTGTCGCCGGTGCCCCGGTCATGCAGTTTGATACGGATATGAACTCGTCCGGGGAAGGTCGCATCCTTGCTGCACGAACGGCCAACGAACGTTTTCCGGGGAGCCAGTTCGTGATTGCTGGTGGCGCATGGACAGGAGGCCTCACCCGACAACTTCACGTAGAGATCCCGGTACGGCCGGTTCGCGGCCAAATCGTGCTATTGTCGGCTGTGCCGTTGCCGTTCAAACACATCTTGAACAACGGCGCCCGCTATCTCGTGCCGCGTGCCGATGGGCGAATCTTGATCGGGGCCACCGAAGAAGAGGTCGGGTTCGACAAACGCAACACGGTCGAGGGAGTCGCTGGCCTCCTGCAATTCGCCCAGCGGTTGGTACCCGAGTTGGCTCGGGCCAAGCTGGAGAGAACCTGGTCTGGGTTGCGTCCGGGCTCGCCGAACGGCAACCCGTTCCTGTCGCGTTTGCCGAGGCATGCGAACGGGTATGTCGCAGCCGGCCATTTCCGGGCGGGATTACAACTTTCGGTTGCTACCGGGGAACTGATGGCCCAATTGATTACCACCGGAACGACGGCGATCAGTCTGGAAGAGTTTCGAGTGAAGATGTCGTAGCCCGACTCTCTGAGTCGTGCGTATTTTTTCCCCTCGGCAAACACCCGACTCAGAGAGTCGGGCTACGATAACGAAGGACCAAAATCGTGCGAGCTGTCGTCCAGCGAGTCTCTCGGGCCAAAGTGACCGTGGACGGCGAAATCACCGGCGAGATCGCACGCGGTTATGTCGTACTGCTGGGAGTAGCGGAAGGGGATGCTCAGGCGGATGTCATCTACATGGCCCAAAAGATTGTCGGCTTGCGGATCTTCGAAGACGCCGACGGCAAGATGAACCTCAGCCTGGCGGACATCGGTGGTGGAATGCTCGTGGTGAGTCAATTCACGCTGCTCGGCGACACTCGCAAAGGCCGCCGGCCCAGTTTCATCGCCGCCGCCCGTCCGGAAATCGCCGATGCGCTCTACCGCAGCTTCATCGCGGAAGTTCAAGGGCAGGGGATCCCCGTCGCAACGGGCCGCTTCCAGACACACATGGATGTCGAACTGGTGAATGACGGTCCGGTGACGTTGCTGATCGATAGTCGCAAAGACTTTTGATTTTGGGCTGAGCATGAGCGGAGAAATAGCAATGTAGCCACTTTCGCCAGAACGTGGGCGATTTACCATGAATTCCCACGCTCTGGCGAGCGTGGCTACCACGCCGACGTCCCAACCTGCCCATTTCTACCACCCAGCGTTTCGCCGGTAAAAACTGGTCTTCATCCCGGCAGGCCAAAAACGGTATATTTCCGGCACTCAAGTCGGAACTTGTTTCAACAGGCAGGGATGCCATGATGGCGTTTGATATTTTCATTTGTGTGATTCTGCTCTTCACGACCATACGCGGAGCAGCGAAGGGTGTCGCCTGGCAATTGGCCGGCATCGGAGCCCTCGTACTCTGTTTTCTCTTCGCGACGCCCCTCTCGCTGTCGCTGGCCCCCATGATCAAACTCGCGCCGCCGCTTAATCGCTGGGTGGCCATGCTGGGAATCTATCTCGTATTCTCCTTCGGCACCTTCGCCATCGCCCGCGGTTTCCGTGAAGCGTTGGAAAAAGCGAAGTTCGTCGAATTCGACCGCCATATGGGGGCTCTGTTCGGGTTGTTCAAAGGGGCCATCATTGCCTTGGTGATTACGTTCTTCTCGGTGGCCATGTCCCAGCAAGCTCGTGAGTACATTCTCAAAACGTATACAGGCTACACGGCTGCCCACATCATGAATGCCCTCGATCCGGTCATGCCCAAGGAATTGCACGCGGTTCTGGAACCCTACATTCACGAACTCGATGCTGTCGATCCCGAGCTGGAACGCGATCGCGAAGCCTATCACGACGATTTGGGAGTTGATCCGAATGCCGATCCGCTGACCAACCCCCGCAACTCCGGTGGAGGCTACCGGCCCGCAACTGGCGACAGCACGGACGGGTTGCCACGCGATCCCTTTCAAGCGGACGCCGGCCAGGAAGGCCCGCCACTGAATGATCCCAATGCGCCGCCCACAGCGGCTCCAACCTTCATGGAAGAAGCCGAACAACTGCTGAAGCGAATCCCCAGCTTGGCCTCAAAGGTCGCGCCCGCCGTCAAACAGCAAGTCGTGAAGGCAATGCAGAACACGCTCAGCGAACATCGAGACGAACTCGTCGATCAACTCAGGCAGGCACCCACTCCCGAGCACGTCAGCAGTGTTGCCCGAGCCTGGCAAAACGGCCGCCCCACGCGTCAACCGCCGATCGATCAGGCGGGTGACGAAGAGGCTCCATTCGATGGATTCAACAACCGCCCGATCAACAACAATCGTCCGATCGCCGGCCGTCCACAGCCCCAGATCCCAGGGCGAGGCCGCATCAACTCACCGGAGCGGATTGTCGACGACGAAAACCTGCAGCCACAGCGCCAGGAATTGCTGCAAGGCATCGCCCGTGTGTTCTCGAGCCAACCCAGCCAACAGGCTCGGAAGATGACCGAAATCGAAACTGTGATGCTCGGTCTGCCCGATCCGATCGCCGTCGGAGCCCTCAGCGACTGGCTGTCCGATCTGCGTGGTGAAGACCCTGATCCCGATCCGCAAACAGACGTCTCAACGCTGTTGAATGTCCGCATCGCGCGGCAGATCGAATCTCAAAACATCCCACGCAACAGGCTGCCCATCGAATGGCAGACCCGTCTGGAACGCTACCTGCGAAACTGAGTTCAAGGGCAAGACACTCCGCGGCAACTGACCCAGCGCAACGCAATCAGACCTCCAAAGGATCCAACCGAGGTGACTGATGGTTCGGATCACATTTCTGATTGAAACACTGAGCGTCGTCCTGGGACTGCCATGGTGCGTGTCGTGTGCGTTGTTGTGGGCCGGTTGCCAGGAACGCGAATTGTCAGCCCGTGACCGCGCCGTGCACGACGCATTAGAGATCTGCGTCCAGAAGAAGCTCGCCAGCCAGCAACAAAGCGAGCAGCAAACCAAACGGGAGCCCATGCCACAGTTTTAGAGAATTCACTGAAATCCAGGCATTCCCGGGTATCGAGTTAAACATAACAGACATTATCGGACGTTGCGTAGCGGTTGGTTTTTGAACCTGGAACGGCGTGTGGAGACCCACCACTGACTTCGACAGCTCACAATCTCTCGCCCCGACCGAACGCACATCGGAAACCGAACTGAGTCAGAATGGGCACCGTGGCAACAAAGAGGACGACACAAAGCAATCGCTTCGTCTCTGTGCTCTCCGTGTCTCGGCGGTGCCTCATAGACTCTTGCGTGTTGGACACGCCGATCGTGCGACGCAGCGACAGCCTTCATCAACCAGCTTTTGCCGGACGCTGACTAAGCCGGCTTGGCAACGAGATCCGTGGCGGCCTGCTCTTCGAAGACGCCCATCTTGCGAAACTTGTTGTACCGCCGATCGAGCAGTTCGTTCGGCTTCAATCCCGAGAGCGATTTGAACCCGCGGACCAGGAACGATTTCAGTGTTGCGGCCATCGATCGGTGATCGCGATGGGCGGCCCCGAGCGGTTCCTGAATCACATCATCGATCACACCCAGCCGGTGCAGATCCTTACTCGTGAACTTCAAAGCCTTCGCCGCCAGGTTGGCGTACTTGGAATGCTTCCACAAAATGCCGGCACAACCTTCGGGACTGATCACCGAATAATAAGTGTGCTGCAGCATGGCGATATGATCGCCGATTCCAATCCCCAGAGCACCACCCGAACCGCCCTCGCCGATCACCACGCAAATGATCGGGGTCGGAATGCGAGACATCTCTCGCAGATTCAAAGCGATGTTGTAAGCCTGGCCGCGTTCCTCGGCACCGACACCCGGATGAGCCCCCGGAGTATCGATGAAGCAGATGATGGGCAATTTGAATTTCGCCGCCATCTGCATCTTGGACAAAGCCTTCCGATAGCCTTCCGGATGCGGGCAGCCGTAAAAACATTCGGCTCGCTCTTTCAGCGTTTTGCCTTTTTGCTGGCCAATAAACATGACCTTACGATCTTCGATTTTCGCGAATCCCGTCCGGATGGCTCGATCGTCTCCAAACGATTTGTCGCCGTGCAATTCGACGAACTCATCGAAAATCAACTCGAGATAATCGTCGGTCTGGGGCCGTTCCGCGTGCCGGGCAACCTGGACCGTTTCCCAAGCATCGAGATTGTCGAAAATATCCCGTTTGAGGCGATTGATTTCCATCCGCAGATTGCGGATTTCTTCTCGAACTTCAGGCGTGGGCACATCGGCCCGCCACTGGTTTTCGAGGACCTGGAGCTTTTCTTCGAGATCGTAAATCGGC
>JAQGHS010000778.1 GCA_028291605.1 Planctomycetaceae bacterium
CGCCGCCCAGTTGCTGAATGGCCCGGGTGCCGCCACTTCCGAAGAATTGCTGGCTCAGCCGAATCCCGCCAATCCCAGCCAAAAATTGAGCGACCTGCAGCTGGACGTGATCAATCGCCTCCGTGAAAAAATCGTCGCCGGTCGCGTGTGGAAGGTCGCCGGCCCGGTCGGTGGCTACGTTCATCATGACGGCAAGACGGCATCGTTGTTCCAAGCCTCAGGCGCCGGCACCAAGCTGGACGTTCTGAAGGATGTGGCCATGCAGGTCACTGCCATGCAACCCAAGGTCACGTTGTCGTCGGAACTCGATCCGGCACTCGTCTCTGCTGAACGTGATCGGTTGATGGAAGAAGGCAAGGCCACGGGCAAGCCGGTCAACATCGTCGAGAAGATGGTGGAAGGTCGCCTCAAGACATATTATCGTGACAACGGCGTGCTGGTTGACCAACCCTTTGTCAAAGAAGACACGAAGACTGTCAGCAAGGCATTGTCTGACGCGGGCTTCGAAGCAGTCGGCTTTAAACGCCTCGTGCTGGGTAAGGCATAGTCATTAGAACGCGGATGAAACATGTTTAGCGATCAGGAACCCGGTTTGCCTCAAACCGGGTTCCTGTATTCCGTCAGGTCATGCTTGTATTTCGTCAGATCACGGTACTAAATCACCATCATGCCAGAATCCATAGCCACGGCGGGTAACGGTTCGACTTCTCTCGTCTACAAGCGGGTGCTGCTCAAGCTGAGCGGCGAGAGCTTTGGACGCAACGGTGAGTCGGGGATCAGCATCACCGAGATCAAGGGGATCTGTGAGCAGATCAAACGTGTCGTCGAGACCAACGTGCAATTGGCAATCGTGGTCGGCGGCGGCAACATTCTGCGAGGCCGGAACTTCGCGGCCTTCAGTGCGACCATCAACCAGCCGACCGCCCATTACATGGGCATGCTGGCGACTGTCATCAATGCCCTCGCGCTGCAAGACGCCCTGGAAAACGCCGGTGTGTCAACTCGTGTCCAGTCTGCGTTGCGGATTGAAGGCGTGGCCGAACCATTTATTCGCCGCCGCTGCGTGCGTCATCTGGAGAAAGGCCGCGTCGTCATCCTGGCAGCAGGAACGGGCAGTCCGTTCGTGACCACTGACACGGCAGCCGCCCTGCGTGCCCGCGAAATCGATGCGAATGTCGTCCTGAAGGCAACTCGCGTCGATGGCGTTTACTCGGAAGACCCCGAGAAGAATCCCCATGCCACGCGGTACTCGGAAATCACCTATCAGGATGTGCTCTCGAAGAACCTGCAAGTGATGGACGCTCAAGCCATTCACCACTGCATGGAACATGGGCTGCCGATCGTGGTCTTCAACTATTTGAAGGCTGGCAATATTGAGCGTGCTTGTGCCGGTGAGAGAATCGGTACGCGGGTGGTGACTTCGAGCCAGTTGACTGAGAAATGAAAGTCGTTGTTCGCTCCGCGAACGAAACGCGCCCGCAGTAGCGGGGTGGAACAAGCAGGGAAGCGGCAGACTCATTCAGGCCGGCTACTGCGAATGCGTTTCGATCGCGGAGCGATCAACGACTTTCACGCTACTTAATTCGCATCACCAACAACGTGCGGTCATCGGCATTCCGTTTGCGAACCCGGCCGGCGTGCTCTTCTGCTCGCTGCCAGATCGATTCGAAGATATTTTCGACCGAATCGGCGGAGGCTCGGCGAATGGCTTCCACGACGCCGTTCACGCCAAATAGCCGGTGTTCCTCATCGCGGATTTCCGTGATGCCATCAGATAACAGAACCAGCAAATCACCCGGCTGAAGTTCTGACTCGAGGCTGCGGTATTCGACGTCCTCGACAATTCCCAGCAGCAGCCCCTGCGCCTCGAGTAGCGAGACTTGTCCGTCACGCACCAGGATCGGGGCCGGGTGGCCAGCATTGCAATGCGTCAGCAAGCGGGTTGAGGCATCGTAGACACCATAAAACAAACTCATAAACTGATGCTCGCCAGTGATCGAATGGAGCGCTCGGTTCAAGCGATCCATCGCAACCGAGGGGTGCCAGTCGTGAGCAGCGCGACGCCCGGACATCGACTTCAACGCCCCCTTCGCTGCATTCATCACCAAGGCTGCCGGCACACTGTTGCCCGAGGCATCACCCACCACGATGATGGTGGATTCGGCCGTCAGGGCCTCCAACTCGCACATGTCGCCACCGACTTCGTGCCGGCTGAGGCAACGATACACTGCGTCAAATCCGCAGTTCTCCGACAAGTACGGACGCCGTAGTCCACTTTCCGGGTCAGAAACGGCCCGCAGTTCTTTCTGGATCCGCCGTTGAGCTTCGCTTTCCCGCAACAGGACGACGCGTTCCAGCAACAAGGCGATATGCCCGGCCACGACACGCAGCGGTTCGATCTCGGGCTCGTACGAAGCATGCTCGCGGCGGTCATAGACCCACAAGGTTCCAATGGGAACGAGCGACGACTGCACCACGGCACACAAGCCGCATCGGGCATCGCGCGACAACCAGCGATCATCCAATTCCGATTGCCGGGTCACGAACGAAAAACCACGAGACAGGGCTTCGAGATCGGGACGGCTGGAGCTGACTTCGCGATTCGTCGCCGGTAGGCTGCGCGCGTCCAAACCAAATGCCGCTCGCAGTTTCAACCGGTTCGTAGCCGGATTCAACAAGTAGAAGCCTGCCGAATGATAACCCGTCAGACGAACCGCGGCGGCGAGCAGATCGTGGAGATTGTCCCCCAGGCTTTGCTCTGATTGCGGAGACTGCCCCAACCCGGAGAGAGTCTCAACCGCCGCCGTACGAGTCGCCAAGGCCTGTTCCATCTGGGCCAATTGGCTCAGCAACTGCCCAATTTGCTCGGCCAAGGCACGCACGGGTTCGACGTAGCTATCAACCGGATGATCGGCCGGAAACTCCAGAATCAGCAGGCCCACATGGTTCTCGCCATCATCCACATAATGGTAGCTGGCATGCAGACCTTGTTCCTCGAAGCGGGCCTTGATAGCTTCCGTCGATTCCGGGCCGGCGGCGACATAGCGCAGCGGCCACCCGGTTGTCTCACCAAATTGGCAACACAAGTCCTGGATCAGGTCTTGAGTCTTTCTGGCCAATTGGATCATGGGTCTGTTCTACAGGGCGGCGGCTCAAAACTCCAAGTTATTGCACGTTTCAGCCACGTTGGTTGCTGCGTGTCAGTTTTGTCCGCG
>JAQGHS010000780.1 GCA_028291605.1 Planctomycetaceae bacterium
CGGAGTCCGCCGGAGGCCTCTCAAAAATACGGCCTCCGGCGGACGCGGACCTGGCGGTCGTCTTAGGGTCGGCGGGAGCCTCGCCCTCCCATCGATCCGCGAGCCCTGTCCCAGTGTAGAGCCAAATATTACAGGCTCGGACGGGCCTGGAGACCCGTCCTACGGAATTCCACGAACACCCGAAACCTCCATGTACGAAATCGAAATCACCAACGAACAAGACCAACTCGAACTGGCCGAAGAACGCCTGCGCGATATCGTCCAGCGAACGCTCACGGCCGAGCAGGTCCGCTCGGCGGTGATCAGTGTGGCGATTGTCGACAATGCCACGATCTGGCGGTTGAACCGGCGACATTTGCAGCATGATTATCCCACCGATGTCCTGAGTTTTCTGCTCGAAAGCGATCCGGAAACAGTTCCCGTTACCGGTCCCCGTGGTGCCGGCCGGATGATTGAAGGCGAGGTCATTGTCAGCGCGGAGATGGCATTGCAGATGGCTGCACAGTACCATTGGCAGGGCGCTGATGAACTTTGCTTGTATCTGGTACATGGACTGTTACATTTGTGTGGCTATGACGACCTGACTCCCGAAGAGCAAATCGTGATGCGCCATCGAGAGCGAGACATTTTGCAGTTCTGGAATCTGACCCCGCATTACGCGGAAGACGCGGACACTCCCCTTGCGGCACCCCCGAAAGCCGAGCGTGCCACGTGACTCATTGGCTGGCGGGTCTCATCGGCGTCACGTCGATGCTGCCCCTCTACTTCATCTCGCTGGGTTGCTGGAATCTGCGGTCCTTTTCCCGCTCCAAGCTGGAACAGATCTGCCGTGAACCACGGCTGGAAACTCGTTTCCAGGCGATTCTTACGCAACACGAAAAAGTCCTGATCCGACTCGAGTTCGCCCAGATCCTGGCGGTCATCCTGGCCTGGGTCGGGTCCACCTGGTGTGGCTCGCAGTTGGCCGATCACTTTCTGACCGCCCCCCGCGAGTCCTTCGACTGGGTCCGGCTGATGCCCTACGGCGTGTTTGGTGCCGTCGCTTGCCTGGTTGTCTTCTCGCTCACCTGGGGTCTGTCGGAAGTCTTTCGCGAACGCAGCCTGGCAAGCGGCTGGCCGCTGCTGCTGCTGTTCTCGCTGTTGGGCCTGCCGTTCGCCTGGCTGGCCAAACTGATGGTCGCGGCCGGTCGCCGCATGACGGGTCTCGAAGAAGAAACGGTCAACGAGGCCGAAAGTCTCGCCGACGAATTGCGTTCGGTCACCGAAGAGGGACATCGCGAGGGAGTGATCGAAGACGAAGCCCGGACCATGATTCGCCGCGTGATTGACTTCAGCGAAGTCGACGTCGCCGACATCATGACCCCCCGGACCGAGATGGTCACCGTCAACGCGGATGCCTCGTTGCTCGACGCCCGGGCGGTGTTGCTGGTGGAAGGCCATTCGCGAGTTCCCGTCATTGGCAAGACGACCGACGAAATCCTGGGCATCCTGCACGCCAAGGATCTGCTCCGTTATCTCGACGGCAGCATGGGCAACGCCGTCACCCTGGCCGAAATTGCCCGCGAACCGTTCTATGTCCCCAAGACGATGGGCGTTCAAAACCTGTTGGAAGCCTTCAAAGAACAGCGAGCTCATCTGGCGATTGTCCTCGATGAATACGGTGGAGTCGCGGGTCTGGTCACGATGGAAGACATCCTGGAAGAACTCGTGGGCGAAATCGTCGACGAATTCGACTCAGCCGACGACGGCGACCCCTTCCGCGAGGTCGTCCCCGGCTGCACCGACGTCTCCGCCAAGGCCCACCTGGATGACATCAAAGAACACCTCGGGATTGAGCTGCCGTCGGACGGCCAGGTCGACACGCTGGGCGGATATGTGTTCTCATCGCTAGGCCGGATCCCCGTCACCGGCGAACAATTCCAAATCGGCAACGTCCAGTTCACTGTATTAGAAGCCCACAAGCGCCGAGTCGTCCGCCTCCGGATTAAAGTCCTCGACGAACAATCCGCCGAAGCCAACTGACCCCCGTAGGATAGGCTTCCAGCCTGTCTGCATTGGACTCTCAAACACAAGTCCAAGCCAAAGTGCCAAACCGACAGCCCCGCGCCTATTCACGCGCATTCCCATCGAATTCTTTGTTCTAGCGTTCAAGGTCACGAAGTGGCCGAGGCCCCCGTAGGATAGGCATCCTGCCTGTCTGCATTGGCATTTGAAACCAAGACACGGGCCAGAGTGCCAAACCCCAAGCCCCCACGCCCCCCCTTGCGGGAGTGGTTCCCGCGCCTCTGCACTACGATCGGCGGGGAGTCTTTTAGGGGTAGTGCAGAAGCGCGGGAACCACTGGGGCAAGCCCAGTGGCGGAAAGTCGCAAGACCGCGATCGTCTGATCCGGCTCTCAACCGGATTCTAACCCAAGCCTGTGCCCAAATAGCGACGGCCGGGGCGGCCATCCTACAAGCGGAAATCTGCGCTCAGTTCGAGGGCGCACACCGGTTGCAGATGTTTCATATGCCAGTTTCTCGCGGTGTTGTGCGGTGAAAACGCTGGTTTATCACGGGGTTCGTGATTCAGGGATTCGCGGAATGTGTGGGAAAAAGGAGGGGCATTGTCCTTCGTCATTTGATCTTGGTGCATTGGGCGAGATTGGCTCTTCCGGCGTGAAAGTCTGCCGGGCCAACCAAGAACCAATGACCCAAATCAGAAAGGTCCCCATCATGGAACCCAACGTGGAACTTACTCCTGCGCTCCTCGAAGATCTGAAACTCGGCGGAGTGGTGTGGGAGCGGCGCGAAAAGCTGATCCAGTATGTTATGGACTGTCTGCGGTTGAAAATGACGGAGGAGGAGATCCGTCCGATGCTCGTGGACTTTATCAAGAACAAGGGGTGGCCCTGGATGGAGCTGGATGCGCGGTTCGGGTTGGTGGCCGTGGCCAGGACGCGGCTCGGGGGGGATCGACCGCCGGTGCCTGAGCCCGTGCCGGAGGAGTTCCAGGCGACCTGTCTGGCAGACGTGGCTCCGGAACCCGTGCCCTGGTTGTGGCCGCGGTACCTGGAGGTCGGGAAGGTCACCGTGGTGTATGGGGACGCGGGGGTGGGGAAGACTTCCTTCTCTCTGGATCTGGCGGCGCGGGTGTCGGCGGGTCTCAATTGGCCGTTCGCGTCGATCAAGCCGGTCCCTCTGGCTCCTGAGCCTGGAAAAGTCCTGCTGGTCAATGGCGAGGATCACCTGGGCAGCATGATTCGGCCGCGGCTGGCGGGGAGTGGGGCCAATCTGCAGAACCTGATCTATTTATCGGGGCTGAAAGCGGGGGAGGCGGGTGACGAACGACCGTTCGACCCGGGACGCGACATCTCTGCCTTGAAGCAACAGATTGAGACCCGAGGTGAGGTGCGATTAGTAATCATCGATCCCCTGGAAGCCTATTGCACAGCGGGACCGCGTACGGCAAAGATGCGGACGGTGCTGGCCGCGCTGGAAAAACTGGCCCGCGACTGCGGCGTTGCGGTGGTGGTGATCTCGGCCCGCACGCGGTGTGACCTGCCGGTGAAGACGGTGTGGCGAGTGGACCGTGAAGTCGTCGATCCCGACGTACACTGGCTGGTCCCGGTCCGGTCTGGCAGCGGCCGGGTGCCGCCGGTCCTGGGGTTTGAAATCGAGGACGAGGGTCTCGTATGGAAACCGAATAACTACGGGTATCGCGAGGACCAACTGCAAGGTTGCTCGTTGAAGGTGCGGCGCCATTGCCGGCGGACGGAAGTCGCGTCGTGGCTATCCATCTACCTGGGGTGCGACAAGCCGCACTACGTCCGGGATGTGCTCGACGCAGGAGTACGGGAAGGCTATTCGGAATCGGAGGTGCGGAGTGCTCGGCGGGAACAGAAAGTCGTGAGCTACAAGGAATCGGGGGTGCATGGTCAATGGATCTGGGAATTCACCGACCGGAAGATCCCTTTCAACAATCCGCCGCTGGGGAGTTCTCACAGTCCGCCGGTGGCGGCCGCCCCCGAGCGTCACGACCAGGTGTTTGAACGCCGACCGTCTCAGGCATCGGCCGCACCGGGCGTGGCGGTGGCCTCGGATCGAGACGATTCGGACCCACCCCGGTTCACCTATGAGGAGTTGCAAAAGCGACTCCGCGAATGGGACAAGGAGTTTGAACGAGTGACTGGATTGAAGGCGGATTTCGATTAGGACATCATTTGCCAGGGGAAGTGCGGGGGGATATTCGAGGTGATTTCGATTTGATATTGGGATGAAGGGAGGATGGGCGTCGAACATCAGCGACAGCGTTGCAGACTGGGGTCGGGCGTTCAAATTGACCGACTTCGTCGCGCACTCCACGTCACAAATTCGGAACGGAAAACTGAGAATCGATTGAACACATCAGGCACAGCCTGAGGTTCGAGGCCTCTCGAACTTTGCAAATAGTGAACACGAGAACACAGAATTCAATGAATGCGCGCGACGCAATGAAGCGTTGAGCCCCAAATTACCCCGTTGGGGAATTCAGTTCACGACGTACAGGAACATCCGGAAACGGCGTACCAAACAGAGAAGTGAACACGGGAACAAAGAATTCAGTAAAATGTTAGCCGGATGAAGTGCTGAGACACTCCGCCACTGGGCTTGCCCCGGTGGTTCCCGCGCTTCTGCACTACTCTGCAACTTCCGCTGGTTGTAGTGCAAAAGCGAGGGAACCACCCCCACAAGGGCATTGGTATCTACACAACGCTAAGCTGAATTTATGTAGGGGATTGCAGTAGCCAATTCCTTGAGTCGGTTGAGATCTATATGTTCCAGCATTTCGAGCATCGACAACAAGACCCACAAGCCGG
>JAQGHS010000920.1 GCA_028291605.1 Planctomycetaceae bacterium
TCACCAACCAGCATGTGGTGATGGATACCGACTCCCTGCGAGTCACTCTCAAGAATCGCAGCACCTTCCGTGCGGAACTGATCTCCTTCGATCCCAAGCATGACTTGGCCATCATCAAGATCAACTCGTCCACGCCGTTGCCAGTCGCTCCTCTCGGGACTTCGACCGACATTATGCTCGGTGAGACCGTCATCGCTATCGGCAACGCGTTCGGCTACGAACATACCATCACCGAGGGCATCGTCAGTGCCCAGGGGCGTGATGTCGAAGTCAATGAAAAGCAGGGTTACAAGAACCTGATCCAGACCGATGCCAGCATCAATCCGGGTAACAGCGGTGGCCCGCTGGTCAACATGGATGGTGAAGTCGTCGGAATCAACGTCGCGATTCGAGCCGGTGCCCAGCGCATCGGATTCGCGATCCCGATCGACGACGCCCGTCTCCGGATTGCCAAGTTGCTCAATATCGAACGACTCAACTACACCTGGCATGGCCTTGAGGGCCGCGACCTGAAGACCGCCTCTGACAAGATGCAATTGGTGGTCCAGTCCGCGAAGCCCGACAGCCCCGCCATGCAGGCCGGTTTACAGATGGGTGATGTGATCACTCGCGTCGGTGATCAGTCTGTATGCGATCAGGCTGATTGGGAACGCTCACTGCTCGGATACAATGCCGGCGAGAAAATCGACGTCTACGTGCTGCGTGACGGTAAGGAAACACCGCTGTCACTGTCACTCGCCGCGATGCCCAACGCTCCGCCGCTGGCCCAACGCCCCAAGCCCGTCGCTCGCAGCACAACGGTGGCTCGAGCCAACAATCCTGAGGCTGTCGTGCCGCCGATGACTCCGGATGAAGATCGAATCTGGCGCACCCTGGGCATGCGATTGGGACCGGCACCCGCCAGCAAGATTCAGAAAATCAACAATCGCTTCAACGGCGGGATGACAGTCATCGAAGTGCGACCCGATAGCCCAGCCGCGAAAGAGCGAATCTACAAGGGCGACATTCTCTGCGGTCTGCACATCTGGCAAACCGAGAATCTTGACAACGTGATGTATGTCCTGAACCATACCGAACTGTCGACCTTCGGCCCGCTGAAGTTCTTCGTGATCCGCGACGCCAAAACGCTCTACGGTCACCTGACGGTCACCACACCTGACTCGCAACAGACCGCTGAGCAATCGCCCGCCAAGTAGTCAGCTCGAACAAAATCCTAAGACACCTCATCGCCCGGCGTCAGATTTCTGACGCCGGGCGATTTCGTTTTGTGGCCGCATTCGTAAGAATCCGGACAGACGCCCGTGGCCGACGCTGCTAAGCAGGAGCGCACAAATAACGATGCAGGTGAGCCCCGTGCCGTGAGGCCGGGGGTCGGGTTGCGACTCTGATTGCCGATAATCGTCACTCGATACCGGATTTGCGGCGGAAGTCGCTACTCTACCCCCGGCCTCACGGCACGGGGCTCACCTGAGTTATTTATGGCCTGAGTTATTTATGGATCGCCCGTCACTCCTTGACCCACGGAACCGCTGGACTGCAGCCCTGCTGATTGCGGTGGCGATCCTGCTCGGCGTGCTGTCCATCAAGCGAGCCGTCAACGGCAATGCCGATTTCAGCGGCAACTACCGTCACTGGCGCGCCAATCTGGAAAAGCCAACGCTTCCCGAGCGTGGAACCGGACTACAGAATCAAGATCCTGACGCCTACCCGCCCATCACGTATGCCCTGTACGCGCCGCTGGGAGCACTCCCGCTGTGGGCCGCGGCGACCGTCTGGTATTTGATCAACCTGGGGTGCTCAGTCTATCTCTGGCGAGAAGCCAGAAACTGGTTGCTCATGGAGGTCGGAACGGCCGCGGATGCTGCGATCAATCTGCAGATGAACTCCGGCTGGCAGGTCCGCTGGGGGCCGCACCGCATCTTGAACATGGCCGTCATCGCGGTGCTTCCCGCCTGGATTGGGAGCCTGTTGCTGGGACAGAACATGCTTCCTCTGATGGCTTTGACCTGGAGTGCCTTTCAGCTCGCACGACGCCACCATCCCTGGTTGGCGGGAAGCATGTTGGCCCTGGCCACAACAATCAAAGTCTTCCCGGCCGTGTTCCTGCTGTCGTTTATACTGACGCGAAACTACAAAGTGGTCGTGGCGTATTCGATCGCCGGCATCTTTTTGGTCGGCGGTCTGGGGAGCGTCTATTTCGGACCGAGCACGAACCTGGAATTTCACCGCAAATGGCTGAAATTTGCTGTCCAAGGTCCCGAAAATCGCCCGCCCGATCCGCATGATCCGAACACTCTACGAGGATCACTGCGCTACCACAATCAATCGATCGAGGCGGTGTCGGCCAGGCTGTTGATGGACGTTCCCATCCACAATCAGCCCGGTGCTCCACGAGTGAATGTTCTGCATGTGTCGGCCGCGACTTGGCGCCCGATTCGATCCGCTGCGACGGTCGTGTGCTTAATTCTCGGGGTCATCGTCCTCTATCGCACCACGCGTAGCGGAGGCCTGATGGATGTTCCTCGGCCTGCTGCCGGATCCATCGGTGCAACATCGGTCGAGACCTATGCCATCCTCAGCCTGCTGCAACTGTTTGTTTCGCCGATTGTCTGGTCGCATTACTACCTGTGGCTGTTCTGGCCCCTGCTGCTGCTTCTGGTCGAGACACGCCGAGGCCGGCGAGGAGGATTGGTTATCTACGTTGCCTGGCTGGTCGGTATGCCGTTGATGGCCGTACCAGAAGTCCGCGCGATTGGCCTGCACATGTGGCTGACGATTGTCATTTTCGTCTGGATTTGTTGGCCGCGTGTTAAGCCTGCAAAGGCAACAGCCTCGTAGCCGAAGCCGCCTAGACTTCGGGGAGACGCCCACACAAGACCAGAACTCTTGGCGAGTTCTGCTACGAAAACCTCACGCTCAACTCTCACCGTCGCGGCAACTTCAATGCCCCTTCGCGGTCGGCAATCGGTGAATCGCGATTGGTCGGTGGTTCCATTGCCGGGAAGGCGCGAATGGTTGTGATCGTGTGCTTGTGCTGCACGAATTCCTCGCCATCCTTCAACTTGACGTGCATGTCGACATATTGCTCAACTTGCGAGTGAATCGGCAGCCCCGTCCGCAAATCAATCGTGCAACTCCCGGTGGCTTTGCCTCCCTGGATCGACATATTCAAATTCTTTTTGGCCGCACCCGGAATGGCGCTGGGCAGAATGGCTCCCGGCAGGATCTCGCCGAGGATACTGACTTCGGCCTGCTGGCCATCCATCTGCTGCAGCGTATAACGCGTCTTGCAGACCATCGGGATCGGCTGCTGAGTCCGCCGGGTCACCGTCCACGATTCGCCGACCGTCACCTTCGCTTTAGGCAACAGACCAATGCTGTCGTCGACAAAGTTGGCAATTCCATCGGCACCCGTCTGCGTGGCGAGATTATTCCAGACCTCTTCGAAGCGTTCCTTGGGAACATGCTTCAGGCAACGCTCGACGAATTTGTCAAAGTCCACGATGTCTTCAATTTGATTATCCTGACCCAGCCAGAATGAAAAACTATTGCCGACCAGCCCGTGATAGGGCTGCACCGCCAGCGGAATCGGTTCGCGTGCTTTTCGCGAGTCGTACTCGAGCTTCTTGCCATGCAATTCGCGCGAGAATCGGACCGCGTGAAATCGGACCCCCATTTGTTTATGACCGGCGCGATCTCCCTCCTGGGGCATGGCTTCGACGGTGATCGTCAGCAGGAACTCTTTCTGAGCCGTACTGCGTTCCATCCCATTTTCGCCGGGTTGCACCAGGGTGGTGGTCACCGTCTTTTGCAACGGGAATTTGTCCCCGATATTCAGACGCAATGCCAGATTCGGCGATTCAATCGGCGGGGCCTTGGAGGTCGTCAGGGCAGCCTCGCCCTCGGCATTCGCGGTCTCCCCGGCCGTCTTCGCTTTGGAACAGGCCGACAACATGCTGGACAACGCCAGGCAAACGCCAATCGCCAGCCAACGAACAGATTGTCTGTCGCGACATCTCATCCTTGATACGCCTCTCTACAGACTCTCGCAAAAACGCTGGTTTTTTCGCCAAAGTGCCAGCGATATCTCACGCCACGATCAGCATGAGCAATAGTGCAAGAAGTTCCGCGGTTGAAGGGCGGAAAAGTACCAGTTTTTCCAGAATATGCCTAGATCTGAAAACGGCGCGTGGCCAAGATCGCCTTCACGCTCCGCGCGAAGTTAGCCGGAGGCGCGGGGAACGCTCTAACGACTTACAAACTTTACCGCGTGCTCGGCTTTCTTCACGAAGCGTCCAGGCGACGTTCTTCGGACTGCGTCAGATCACGACTGACGCTTTCATCTGATGCGTTTCTACGACACAATACACGCGCTGTCCTGAGAACCTGATTTTGACGTCGTTTCCAACGGATCGGTTACATGGTGTCAGTCCTGATGGTCCTCGTCGTTGCTGTAGGCCTGGTGATTATCATCGGCTGCTCGTATTGGGTCATGAGCGGCACGTCTCTGGAAGGCAATTTTCGGAACAAAGCACCGAATCTAAAGAACTGTCCCGGGTGTGGTGCTCCCTTGGATCCCAAGCTGGATCATTGCCCGCATTGCTCATTGAGGATTTCCGTTTGAGGTTGTAGCCCGACTCTCTGAGTCGGGTATTCTTCGTATTAAGGCACCCGACTCAGAGAGTCAGGCTACATCGAAGTGATTTCTCGTTGATTGTACTGCCGTGATTCACCGCCCCCTTTGTGAACAGGAACACCTGCATGTTGTCTCACCCCGAATCATCTGCCCCCGTTGGAACACGTCGTGCTTTTCTGCAAACGGTTGCTGCCGGAGCGGCGTTGTCCGCCTGTGTCGGAACCAGCCGCCCTGCCGCAGCGCTGGAGCCGATCACCCGGAACGGCCACAGCCACATGAAGCTCAGCCTGGCGGCCTATTCGTTCCGCGATCAGCTGGGGGGTGACAAACCGAAGATTACGATGCTGGAATTCATCGACAAGTGTGCCAGCTATAACCTCGATGGTTGTGAGTTAACCAGCTACTGGTTCCCCAAGGAGATTACACCGCAGTACCTGAATGACATCAAGCAGCGCGCGTTCCGCCTGGGCCTGGATATTTCCGGCACGGCCATTCGCAATGATTTCTGTCTGGCACCGGGAGCCGAACGCGATCAATGGCTGACTCATACGAAGAAGTGGATTGACTACGCTGCTGCTTTTGGGGCACCCGTGATCCGCGTCTTCGCCGGCGTGAAGCCGAAGGATGATATGGAAGCAGTCGCTGTCGATCGCTGTGTCGAAGGCCTACAGGAAAGTTTGAAGTACGCCGCGGAAAAGGGAGTGTTTCTCGCCCTGGAAAACCACGGCGGCATCACGGCGACGGCCGACCAGTTGCTGGCCATCGTCAAGCGGCTGGATTCTCCCTGGTTGGGAATCAACCTCGACAGCGGCAATTTTTCCAGCGGCGGAGACCCGTACGAACAACTGGCCCGGATTGCTCCGTATGCGGTGAATGCGCAGATCAAGACGGAGATGAAGATCGATGGCAAGAATCAACCGGCCGATCTGGGGCGGATCGTCAAGATCCTGAAGGATGCTCACTACCGCGGTTATGTGGTGCTGGAGTACGAAGCCGCGGAAGATGCGGAAGTGGCAGTGCCCCGGGCGCTGAAAGAATTGCGTGGGTTGATTTCGGGTTGAGATCCAATCTGATGGGAGGGCGAGGCTCCCGCCGAGCCTAAGGCGACCGCAGGTCGGCGTCCGCCGGAGGCCCCGGGCAATGCCTCCGGCGGTCGCCGAGCTAAAGCTCGTGTTAGGCTCGGCAGGAGCCTCGCCCTCCCGTGGACCGCGATGAATCGCCGCAGTCCAAAGGACATTCACGCAATAATCTCATGCACGACCTCACCGTGGACGTCGGTCAGACGGAAGTCTCGACCGGCGTAGCGGTAGGTCAACTTGAGATGATCCAGGCCGAGCAAGTGCAGCATGGTGGCGTGCAGGTCGTGCAGATGGACCTTGTTCTCGACCGCGAAGTAGCCGTAGTCGTCGGTGGCGCCGTGGCGGATTCCCGGCTTCACGCCGCCGCCGGCCATCCACATAGTGTAACCTTGCGGGTTGTGGTCGCGGCCGTCGTTGCCCTGGGCGACTGGAGTCCGACCGAATTCGCCGCCCCACAGGACCAGCGTGTCCTGGAGCAAACCGCGTGTCTTGAGATCTTGCAGTAACGCTGCAATCGGTTGATCGACCTCCATCGCGTTGTTGGTGTGATCCGCTTTCAGGTTGCCGTGCTGATCCCATTTGTAGCTGTGGGTGCATTGGACGAACCGGACGCCACGTTCGATGAAGCGCCGCGCCATCAAGCACTGTCGGCCAAAATTCTTGGTCTTCGGGTTATCGAGGCCATATGCCTTTTGAGTCACTTCGGTCTCATCCGAAATCTGCTGCAATTCGGGAGCAGCGGTCTGCATGCGGAACGCCAGCTCGAACGAATTGATGCGGCCTTCGAGTGCCAGATCAGGTCCCGTTTGAGCCATCCGCTCGGTGTTGATCTCTCGCAGGAGATCGAGCTCCAGACGCTGCAGATCTTTGGGTTGTCCTTCCGCATTTTCGATGTAGGGGATCTTGGCCTGTTCCGACGGAATGCTGGCATTGCCCAGCGGAGTTCCCTGGTAGACGGCCGGCAGGAAGGCCGAGCTATAGGCATTCACGCCCCCGTGGGTCAGCGTGGGACACATCGTGATGAAGCCCGGCAAATCCTGGTTTTCCGTCCCGAGACCGTACGTCAGCCACGACCCGAGGCTGGGCCGGACGAAGGTGTCGCTGCCGGTGTGCAGTTCCAGCAAGGCGCCGCCATGTCGCGAATTCGAACCGTACATCCCGTTGATGATGCACAGATCGTCGACGCACTTGCCGACGTGGGGGAAGATGTCGCTGACCCAGGCCCCAGACTGGCCGTACTGTTGGAACTTGAATGGCGACTTGAGCAAGTTCCCCGTGGGCGCCGAGACGACTCGCGGCTTGGGAAACGGCAGCGGCTTGCCGTGGTCGCGTTCCAGCAAGGGCTTGTAGTCGAACGTATCGACCTGCGAAGGCCCACCGTGCATGAACAGGAAGATGACCCGTTTCGCCTTGGCCGGAAAGTGCGGGGCCTTGGGCGCGAGCGGGCTGGTTGCCGGTGTGTTGGCATTCAACAGGCTGGCGAGAGCCATCTGTCCGAACCCGGCGGAGCTGATCTGCAGCATCTGGCGACGGGTGAAGACGGGGGTGAAGGAATTGCACGGCATAAGGACAACTCTTAGGAACAGTTTTAGGTGAGCCGGGCGGCGTAAGCCCCCGGATTCTTTTTCTGTAGCCACACTCGCCAGAGCGTGGGCAACACGTAATTCGACCCACGCTCTGGCGAGCGTGGCTACTCCACGTACATAAACTCATTCGCAGCCAGTATCGCGCGACACAAGCTGCGCCAGGCCCGGAGTTCGACTTCTCCCTCTGGCACTTTACCTGCCGCTGCCGCTCGAAAACGTTCAAGATAGGCCGCATCGCGCTGGACTTCCACCGGGATCGGGGGGCGGCCGTATGCTTTCACATAAAGTACGTTGATTCGTCCCGGCATATCCAGGTCGGTCCTCGCCAATAGTGCAGTCGCCAACCGTTGGGACTGCTCGAGGACCAACGCGCTATTCATCATGAAGAGTGCTTGCGGTGCCACGGTGGTTTGATCGCGGCGGCCGTTTAAGACGCTGGGGTCGGCGAAGTCGAAGGCCTGGAATAGTTCGTACAAGGCACTGCGGATGACCGGTAGATAGATCGACCGACGGTTGTGCTGATAGACGACCGGGTTGACGTTGGCCGTGCTGGTGACATAGGCCCGGTTGCCCGTCTGCAGATGAGTACCGCCCATCGTGTCATCGAGGCTGCCACCGACTGCCAGCAGTGCATCACGAATCTCTTCGACTTCCAGACGCTGGCGATTCATTCGCCACAACAACCGATTTTCCGGGTCCTGTTGAGCGGCCGCCTCGTTGTAGGTGGTACTCATTTGATAGGTGGCCGACAGGATGATCAGGCGATGCAGTTTTTTAAGCGACCAGCCACTTTCGGTGCAGCGTTTTGCCAGCCAATCGAGAAGCTGCGGATGCGAGGGGCGTTCCCCCAAGCGGCCGAAGTTATCGGGCGACCGTACAATGCCTTCACCAAAGTGCCACTGCCAGACGCGATTGACGATCACGCGCGCCGTCAAGGGGTGCTCCGGGCTGGCCAGCCAATTGGCGAGTTCCAACCGGCCACTGCGGTCCTTCCCCAAGGGGGTTTGTTGATCGCCCGCGATGACACGCAGGAACTGGCGGGGTGTCTCGCGGCCCAGGGTCAGGTGGCTGCCCCGCAGATGGATTTTCAGGTTCTCCGCAGTTTGATCAGAGACCGCCATGACCTCAGTGAATTTCGGCAGCTTCAGTTCGAGATCTTTCAATTGATCTCGAGAGAGTTTCAGGGCCGCGACGGCCTCTGCCGGGAAGCTGGCTTCGGAATCGGGTGGGACTGCGAAGATCCCCTTGGAGTCACTCGCGAAGGAACGAAATGCTTCGAGCCCCGCGTCCGCCAGTTCTTTCAGCGACTGCTTGGTGGGATCTGCCTGCTGAGCCTTCCAGGCGGCAGTCGCCTCATCAAAGGCGGCTTGGTAACGCTGTGTGAGTTCTGCCAACGATCTGGGTGGAGTACTTCCCAGCAATCGAGCAACTTGGTTTTCGGGAGTCTTCTCATCGACGGTGAGCCGTTGGTCCTTTTGAAATTGGTGCCAGGCGGTCCAGATCGATTTGGGATCGGCGGCGGATTTCTCTAAGACTGCGGCGAACTGACGCGTGATACTCGCGAGCGGCTGGTATTCCGAAGCGGGGATTTGCACCAGCGTGCCAGTGGAACCGCTGGCTGACGT
>JAQGHS010000842.1 GCA_028291605.1 Planctomycetaceae bacterium
AAGACGATTCCATCAGTCCCATGTTGCAGAGTGCCTGGGAGCATTGTGCGCTGCTCGACTCAATGGGATTCCATCGCTATGTCGTATCGCTGAAGGATTCTGATCCGAAGAAGGTCGTGGAGGTTAATCAGCGATTCGCGGTGGAGCGTCCCGATGTCCCACTACATCTGGGAGTCACCGAAGCCGGGTTGCCGCCAGACGGCATCATCAAGACCCGCATGGCCTTCGAGCAACTGATCAGCAAGGGCATCGGCGATACGATCCGCGTGTCGTTGACTGTCCCCAATCCGCAGAAGTCGCAAGAAATCTCGGCCGGACGTCAGATCATCGCGGATATCGCGGCCGGTCGCGTGCGGAGCTTCGTCGACTTCGGTCTCGACACGCTGAATATCATCAGTTGCCCGAGCTGTTCGCGGGTCGAAAACCAAGCCTTCATCGAATTGGCTCAGCAAGTCAAAGCGATGACGGCCTACGCGAAAGACCACGCCCTGACGATTGCCGTAATGGGCTGCCGCGTCAACGGTCCCGGCGAGACCGACGATGCCGACCTGGGCCTCTGGTGCGGTCCGAACTTCGTCAACCTGAAGAAGGGGAGCGAAGAACTGGGAGCCTATCCGTACGATAAAATCCTGGACCGGCTGAAACAGGAGTTGGACCAGTTGATTGCCGCTGACGTTTAGTCGCAGCGGGGCTGGTTATCGAAAACTATTTCTTGGCAGCCAGGTCACTCTTGGCCTTGGCTACGTCATTGGCCGTCCAGAACTCGCGGTGCGGGTGCCAGAGGGTGTAGCCGGAAATCAATTCCACGACGCCATAGGCCACCGGCAGCAGGCACCAGCGGTTATATCGTCGCAGGCCGGGGCCCATCACCGTCAGAAAGATTCCCATCACCAGGCCCGAGCCAATCCAGCCGTAGGCCGCTTGCATCCGTTCGGCTCCGCGCCGAGCACACGCTCCACGCTGCGGCGGGGTGAGCAGCAACTCACGGGCGATCTGTTGAGCCAGCAGCGTGAATTGATTCGCCGCCTGTCGCTCCCAGCGATGCCGTACGAGTTCCCGGGCAATTTCGGTGCGCGCTTTCCCGTCCAGGATCTCCTGCACGACGCAGTCCAGGAGTTCGGTTGCCGTGGCATCGTCCCCGAGTTCGGGGGGCGGTTCTGGTGTGCTCTTTTTCCACAAGCCTGAAGCCACAGCGTAAGACCCTTTCCACTGACGAAGACGTCGATTTGATGATCAGCGATCGACTCGATCCGTTCGCTTGTCCAACGCCAAGATCATCGCTCAATCAGGAAATTCCCCGTCGGATTTGATCCGTGGAGCTTCCCGTCCCGTTGAGCTTAGGAATAATTATGCTACTCAGGATACTTCCCGAGCCGTAGGCACCGCAACCTTGTCGGGTGGACTCCATGGCCACGTCATCAAATTCGCTGCAGACGATCCGCTTCCAGGTGGATGGTATGCATTGTGCCGGATGCGTTGCCAGTGTCGAATCCGCGCTCAAACGAGCACCCGGCGTGATGGAAGCCGGGGTGAACCTGGCGACTCGAGAAGGGTTCGCCACAGGATCCGCCGACGCGTTTTCACTTCAGACGCTGCAGCCGATTGTCTCGTCAGCCGGTTATCAGCTGCTTCCGCTGGCCACCCCGGAGAATATCACCGAGCAACAAGACGAACGTGACCAGCAACTGGCAGCCCGCTGGCGACAATGGTGGTTGGCACTCCTGCTGGCCTCGCCCGCGGTGGTGATCAGCATGGGGGAACTGCAATTCCCCGGCCGCACCTTGCTGCTGTGTCTACTCTCCGCGCCGATTGTCTTTGGCACTGGTTGGTCTTTTTGGAAAGCGGCTTGGTCGAGTCTCCGGCATGGCCGTGCCGACATGAATACGCTGATCGCCCTGGGGACTGGTGCGGCGTTCGCGGCCAGCCTGGTGGCGACACTGGTGCCGCAATGGTGGCCTGCTGGTCAGCATCCGCACGTCTTTTACGAGGCTGCGGTGATGATCATCATCTTCGTGTCGCTAGGACGATTGCTCGAAGAACGCGCTCGCGGAAAAACGTCAGATGCCGTCCGTCGGTTGCTGGCCTGGCAATCTCCGACGGCCCGTGTACGTCGTGGTGGTCGCGATCTGGAAATACCAATTGCGGAAGTCGTCGTCGGGGATGAAGTCATCATCAAGCCTGGCGAGCGGCTCCCCGTTGACGGTGTCATCCTGGAGGGCACGTCTTGGATCGACGAATCCATGCTCACTGGTGAACCGGTTCCGGTCACGCGACAGCCGGGAGATCCGTGCTATGCGGGAACACTCAATCAGTCAGGCGGATTCGTGCTCCAAGCCACCAAGGTCGGCGAAGAAACTGTCCTGCGACAAATTGTCAAACTGATGCAGGACGCTCAGGGTTCCAAGGCTCCCATTGCGCGACTGGCAGACGTTGTCAGCAGCTACTTCGTACCGGCTATCCTGGTCGTGGCTGCCATGACCTTCGTGGCGTGGCTAATCTTCGGCCCTCCCGATGCGGCACTGACACACGCGTTGTTGACTTCGGTCAGCGTGCTGATCATCGCCTGTCCGTGTGCGTTGGGGTTGGCGACCCCGACGGCGATCATGGTCGCCACAGGGCGCGGAGCGGAATTGGGAGTCTTGATCAAATCGGCAACGGCATTAGAACTTGCCGAGCGAGCCACCGTGGTCATTTTCGACAAGACTGGAACTCTCACCATCGGGCGACCGGTCGTGACCGATATCCGCCCGGCAAATCTCCCGATCAATTCCGGGAGCATTTCTGCGGATGACTTGCTGCGTTTCGCCGCCGCGGTGGAATCTCGATCAGAGCACCCGCTGGCCGCAGCCATCGTCACGGCGGCTCGGGACCGGCATTTGGAAGTCCCGTCGGCGACCGAGTTCAACTCGGTACCGGGGCAAGGAGTTTCGGCGAAGTTAGATGGTCGAAGTGTGGCGATCGGCAGCCCACGGTTTCTGCGCACACTCGGCGGACAGATCCCGGAAGCGCAACTCGAGGCCAGCGTAACTGCGGGGCAGTCGACGATCTTGGTGGCCATCGACGGTCAATTTGCAGGGACGATTTGTGTTGCCGATCAATTGAAAGCCAGTGCCCGGCCGACCGTCGACTCTCTGCGTCAGCAGGGCCGACGGGTCATTCTGTTGACTGGAGATCGTCGCGCAACTGCGGATGTCATGGCCCACGAGGCCGGAATTGCCGAGGTCATCGCGGAGGTTTTGCCAGCCGATAAGATCGAACAGGTTCGACAACTGCAGCAGGCCGGTGAGGTCGTGGTTATGGTCGGGGACGGCATCAATGACGCTCCGGCCCTGGCTCAGGCAGATGTCGGAATCGCGGTCGGTAGTGGTACCGACGTGGCCCTGGAATCGAGCGGCATCGTGCTCCCCAGTTCCGATCTGACAGGCGTTGTTGCGGCGCTGGCTTTGTCGAGTCAGACACTCCGCGTCATCCGCCAGAATCTGGGCTTTGCGTTCGTCTACAATCTGCTGGGCGTCCCCCTCGCGGCAGGCGTGTTTTATCCACTCTGGCATCATCTGCTCGACCCGATGTTCGCGAGCGCCGCGATGGCCTTGAGCAGCGTCTCTGTGGTGAGCAATAGCCTGCGACTGCGCGGATTCCAGCCTCCGTTGCAGAAGATTCCAGAACCGAATCTCGTTGTTGGGAAGAAGTCCCTGCCAGCCGTTTCGACGCCTGAGTTGGTATCGATCGATTTGAGTGAGATGAGACCGAGATAGGTGAACCGGATGCCATCGCATTCCGGCAGAGTGTCGTTGATCGCTCCGCGATGAAACGTCTGTTGTAGCCTGACTCTCCAGAGTCGGGCGCTTTGGTGTAACGAATTCGCCCGACTCTGGAGAGTCAGGCTACAGGGATTGGTCTGGACAACGAAGCGTTCCTCTCCGATCATGTCCCGCGCGCTAAGGGGCCGTCTGCAGTCGTCGTTTTCAGGAGTCTGTCGTTTGATGTTGCTACACTTTCGCTGCCCCCCGGCGTGCCACTCTGTCGTCCATTGCTTGATCGTGTTGAGCTCGTCCCTGGCGATGCTATCCCCTGCGATCGGATCGGCTCAGGATGACAAGAAACCGCTGATCTGGGCCGCGGATGCGGAGGGCGGGGCTCCCTACATCTTTAAAGATCCTAAAGATCCTCGACACAACATTGGGTTTGAAGTCGATCTGGCCAAGGCTCTGTCGCGCGAACTGGGACGGCCGATTCAATTCAAGCAGTATCAGTTCCACAGCCTGGTGTCTGGCTTGCAGCGTGGCGACTTTGATCTGGCGATGAATGGTTTGGAGGTCACTCCGGATCGTCGTGCGAAGCTCCTCTTCAGTCACCCTTATTACATCTTTCAGCAGCAGTTGGTGGTGCGCGCGGATGAAACCCGCATCCAGAGTTTTGCCGATTGCAAGAAACTGAACGGGATCACGGTCGGCACGATGGAAGACACGGCGGCCCTGCGGTTGCTGAGTCACGATCAGATTCCGATCAAGATCTACGATAATCAAGTAGAGCCTTACACCGATCTGGAACTCGGTCGGATTGACGCCGTGCTGCTCGATCTGCCGATCGCAGTTTCTTATGCCCAGCCCAATGCGAAGCTGAAGTTTATCGGTG
>JAQGHS010000846.1 GCA_028291605.1 Planctomycetaceae bacterium
TCTGCGGGGCCATGGTGAGCCTGCTGTGGCAGGCACATTTGTATTGTCGTAATGCAAGGCATCGTTGGCGGATTGACGACGGTACGCTGCAAATGTGGTTGATGCTATTGCCGTTGATGTTGGGCGCCGCCGTCTACAAGCTCGATCCGCTGCTCGATCGCTATCTCGCGTCTGAACTCGTCGAGGGCAGCGTGTCGCGGCTGAGCTACGCCTCGCGGTTGATTGCTGCCTTTCTGACACTGACCACCAATGGCCTGGCGATGGTCGTGTTCCCGGTGCTGGTCGTGCATGCGGCCAGCGGCAACCGCGAACACTTGAAGTCGGAAGTCGGGCACGCCTTGCAGTTTCTTGTCTTCTTGCTGTTGCCGCTTTGCCTGGCACTGGGCTGGTATCCCATCCCGATCATTCGAGACCTGTTCGAACGCGGTCGCTTCACGCCTGCCGATACGCTGATTGTGGCCGATCTCTTGCTGCTCTATCTGGGAGTCTTGATCGGCGGAAGTGCGGGGGAGATTCTAAGCAAGACGTTCTTCGCACTGGGAGACTCTCGCACTCCCACCGTGGTCCGTATTGTGGGGTTTGTGATCGGAGCCGGCTTGAAGCTGTGGTGGGGCACGCAGTATGGACTGCGGGGGCTGGCCTGGGCCACCTCTTGCTATTACTTGCTCATCGCACTTCTCGACTGGGTGCTGCTCAATCGACGAGTCGGAACGATCCCGCTACGTGAAGTAGGCGAATCGGCGGCGAAGTGCGGGGTAGCCGCCGTGGCCGCGTTAGGGATTGCAACCTTAGTCTTGCACGGTGAGTATCGGGGTGTCAGTGTGCTGGCAGGCGGAGTCGGCGGCATTGTCTATTTGGCGGTGGCAGTGGTGTTGCGCGACTCGATCGCCTTACGCATCGCCCGCGGAGTTTGGCCGCGCCGCAGCCTGTAGCCTGACTCTCCAGAGTCGGGTCCCCCCGAGGAGGTACCCCGACTCGGAATCAAGCCTGCAGGATGACCGCCCCACGTTACCGCTGGCTCTCCGCATGTACTGCGGCTTCATCAAAGAGATGCCGTGCGGCGCGACCACTGATCGTCGTGTGGCGCAGAAGTTCGTCAGCGATCTTCTGGATCGCCAGCCAGATCACACCTTGTCCCAGGATGTGTTCGGCCTTGTCCAGCATGCGACGCTCCAGCCGTTCGACTTGCTTCTCCCCCACCGCGCGCCGCTGTACCAGTTTCCGCACCCCGCGCAAATCTTGAGCGGCCCCCTGGACGCAGAACTTGCCCGTCACGCGTGCTTCCGCGGCGGGACCGCCGAGCAGAATCAGGATTTCCGTCTCGAGAACATCCTTGGACGGCCGGAACGTTCCTTTCTGGATCTCGCACTGTCCCAACCGCAAATGGTTCGGCAGGATACTGACCCGCTGCACGGGACGGCCCAGGAACAACGCCATAACAGCATGTCCAGCTTCATGATAGGCCGTGGCGATTTGGTCTGCGGTAAAGGTCATGGGCTTTGGAAGTCGATCCGCAGAAGAAGGTATGTACGTGAGCTGGGTGCCGTCTGGCAAATGGTACCTACTTTGTGAGCGGAATGGCGCTGGCCACCGGTTCTGTGTCTGAATTTCCCAGAAAGAACCGGCGGCCAGCGCCATGCCGCTCACGAATCACGACGTGACGAATTGTCTACAAGTTACGAGTGATTGTCACCAATGCCGCTGAGTGCTATTATCAAAACAGCAGTCAGCATCGCTGGAAAGGTCGACGATACCGATCACCGTACCGTCGCCATAAACTGGCCTGAGTCTCTGCAATTTGAATCACGACAAACAGCTAAGACGCGTTTCATGTCCGATGAACTTTCCACTCCAGTGGGCTCCAGTCAGATCGCTTATACGTTACGTGGAGATATCCTGTCGGGTCGCATCCCGGAAGGTTCTCGCTTGACTGAGGCCCAGTTGACCAAGCGGTTCGGAGTGGGTCGCGGCTTGATCCGCGAGGCCCTGCAACGTCTCTCGCTGCAAGGTCTGCTGGTGACGCGGCCCAACTGCGGGGCCATGGTCGCCCCAGAAGCGCCACGCGAAATTCGGGGCTTGATCCTGCCGATTCGCCGGACGATCGAAGTCTATGCGTTGCGGCTAGTTTTCGACGAGTTGACCGATGCCGACTTTAAGGCATGGGATGAGATCGTCGAGAAAATGAAGGATGCTTGCGAGCGCCAAGATCATCATTTGATCGCGGAACTCGACATTGAATTCCACCATCTCCTGGTCCAACGGGCTGAGCAACCCGACTTGCTGGTGATCTGGGAGACGCTGGTCGGCCGCATCCGGTCGCACTTTCTACGCAACCAACGCCGTTGCCCCAATCCCCTCGAGATTTACGAGGAACACCGCGATATCGTCAACTCGTTCCGCACGGGTGACGTCCGGGCCGCGGTGAAGTTGCTCAAAGACAAGATCGACTAGAGGATTTTTCACGCGGGTGCGTAAGGCTCCTGCCGCATCGTCCCGGTCATGTATTTTGTGCGTGAATTCCGAACTCGCTGATGGCGACCGGCAGCTGCATTGCTGGAAAACGCAATTGTTCGGGGGGTGCCGCCGTGGTACGATTTCAGGTACGCATCAAAAAATGCTTACGAGAATCCCGCCTGCGTCCTTCATGCCTACCTGATTCGGATCAAAATGGTGCTCCAATTGATACACCGATCGACTCTTGCCTCAACGATGCTTTCGGTGATCTGTCTCGCCAGCAGCCTGTCGGCTGCACCCGCGTTTGCCGATGAGGCCAGTGACCGTGTCGCGGCTGCCGCAGGGAAAATCTTGCAGACCCAGTGTGCGGGCTGCCATAGCGGTCCATCGCCGCGTGGTGGGTTGAATCTGTTGACGCGCGAAACACTGCTCAAAGGTGGTGAGTCTGGTGTCGTTCTCGATCTGCAACAACCGGACAAGAGTCGATTGCTGGAACTCGTGACGCACATCGCTGAACCGGGAATGCCGTTTAAGAAACCAAAACTTCCCACGGAGCAGATTGAAGTCCTGACAGCCTGGGTCAAGGCGGGCGCACCCTATGCCAAACCATTGGAAAATCCCGCTGAAGAAAAATGGTGGTCACTGAAGCCACTCCTCAAGCCCGCGGTGCCAGAGGTCGCGGCTGGGTTTCGTGCGTGGCCATTGAATCCTGTCGATCAATTTGTCGCCGCAGCCTGGCCGGCGAAGCAACTCGGTCCCGCGCCCGCTGCCGATAAGCGGACCCTCTTGCGTCGAGTTTACTTCGATCTGATCGGGCTCCCTCCGACTCCGGAAGAGATGACTGCGTTCCTCGCGGATCAGGATCCTCTCGCGTACGAACACGTCATTGAGCGGCTGCTTGAGAGCCCGCATTATGGAGAACGTCGGGCTCGTTTCTGGATGGACCTTGTTCATTACGCGGAAACTCACGGCCACGATCAGGACCGGCCGCGGCCGAATGCCTGGCCCTACCGCGACTACTTGATTCAGTCGTTCAATCAGGACAAGCCGTATGCCCGGTTCGTCCAGGAGCAAATCGCGGGGGATGCCTTGTGGCCCGACGAACCCGCTGGCTATGCCGCGATGGGCATGCTGGCCGCGGGCCCGTGGGATGAGAGCTCCCTGAAGGATATCCAGGAAGGGTCGATCGATCGCCAGATCGGCCGGTATCTCGATCGTGATGATATTGTCACGACCGCCATGTCGACCTTCGTCAGTTCCACCGTGCATTGTGCCCGTTGCCACGAACACAAATTTGATCCGATTTCCCAAGAAGAGTACTACCGCCTGCAGGCGGTGTTTGCCGGAGTTGACAAAGGCGAGAGACCCTTTGACCCGGACCCCGCGGTCGGAAAGCAGCGGCAGTCGCTGCAGGCACAAGTCGCCGCATTGCCGATGCAGATCGAGAAACTCGACCCCAGCCTCTTCAGCGCGGAACAACAAACCGAAGTGACCGTGTGGGAAGCGCGGATCAAGTCCGCGATTTCCCCGTGGACCATTCTCAGCCCGGAGACGATGAAGTCCGAGCAGGGATCCATCCTGACGAAACAGCCGGACGGATCCTACCTGGCATCGGGCGCCCGTCCCGAAAAGGATGTCTACGTACTCACCGCGTCCATCGATCTGCCACGCGTGACAGGTCTGCGTCTCGAGCTATTGCTGGATGACAGTCTGGCCCACAAAGGTCCCGGCCGACAGGACAACGGGAACCTGCATCTTAATGAAGTGACCGCCACCGTTGCCCCGCGTAACAACCCGACTGCGACCAAGCCGGTCAAGCTGGTTCGCCCGCGAGCGGACTTCAATCAGCAAGGCTGGTCGATTGAGATGGCCTTGGACGGCAACCCGGGAACCGCCTGGGGCATCTACCCCGAGATCGGCAAGTCGCACCTCGCAGTGATGGAATTCGCCGAACCGATCGCCATTGAAGGAGGCGCCATTCTGACGGTACGGCTGGAGCAAATCCACGGCGGAGGCCATCTGATCGGCCGGCCGAGGATTGCGGTGACCGATCTCTCGACGCCGCTGCCGCTGACGTCCGAAGTGCTGCCCTCACAGATCTCCGACATCCTGAAAGTCGATCCAGCCCAACGCACCCCCGCGCAACGTGCGACCTTGGCCGGCTTCGTGATCAATCTGCGTCTGGAGCCGCAACTCGCCGCATTGCCAGCGCAACAATTTGTGTATGCGGCCTCGAGTTCCGTTCGCCCCGAAGGCGGCTTCGTCCCGACAAAAATGCCGCGGATGATCCAGGTCCTCAAGCGGGGAGATATCCGCAATCCACTGAAGGAAGTCACGCCCGGAACCATGTCGTGTCTCCCGAATCTGTCGGGTGAGCTGGCCGTTACCGATCTCACGCGCGAGCAACCGCGCCGCATGGCGTTGGCCAAGTGGCTCGCCGATCCCGAGAACGTCCTCACGTGGCGATCCATCGTCAATCGTGTCTGGCAACAGCACTTTGGCCGCGGGCTGGTCGACACACCGAACGACTTCGGACGGATGGGATCGCTGCCCACTCACCCCGAGCTGCTCGACTGGCTGGCCGTCACCTTCCGTGATCAAGGAGGTTCGTTGAAGGAACTGGACCGCCTGCTCGTCACGAGCGCCACGTACCGCCAGTCATCTCATACTCAGCCAGCCTACGCCGCGCTCGACGTCGACGCCCGCTACTTGTGGCGGATGCCGCGTACGCGTCTGGATGCCGAATCGGTGCGCGATGCCGTGCTGCAGGTGACCGGGAAACTCGACCCGAAGATGGGTGGCCCATCGGTCAAGCAGTTTATTCAATCACCCGGCATCCACGTCACCCCAATGGTCGATTATCTCGGCTATGACGTCGACCATCCGGACAACTATCGGCGGAGCGTGTATCGCTTTATTTTCCGCACGATCCCCGACCCGTTCATGGAAGCCCTCGACTGCGCGGACGCCTCGCAACTGACGCCGATCCGCAACACGTCCATCACGGCGCTGCAAGCATTAGCGACGCTCAACAACCGCCTCATGGTGCGACAATCCGAGCATCTCGCCGACCGCCTGACGGGTGAAGCGAATGGCCTGCCAGCCCAAGTCACACGTCTCTATGAACTGGTCCTCAATCGCCCGCCGACCGCACAGGAACAACAATCGCTGGTCCAGCACGCCACGCAATTCGGCCTCGCGAATGCCTGCCGCGTCTTGCTGAACTGCAACGAATTCTTGTTTGTGAATTAACCGCAGGGTCGGGCGTACGACCCTTGGCTGGCTTCTACTTTCGCGTCCCCATCCATGACGCCACCGGCGCCGGAGTCGTCACTGCTGACACTGTGATCGGAGCAGAGACCTGCGTTGTGGGTGTGGGCGCCAACTGGCCAAACATGGTGGGTGTTTCGTGGTAGGCGCCGCCGTATTGTTTGGATTCGGTGTTCGGCACGTCGTTGACGACTGTTCCAATAATATTGACCCCCAATGCGCTTAAGGTCTCACAACCGTTACGAATTGTGGTGATCTTGTTCTTGCCCATCCGTACCACGAGCAGCAGCACATCGACTCGACTGGCCACAACACTGGGATCGCTGACGGCCATCAACGGAGGCGTGTCGATGATGATGTAGTCATATTCCGAACGGAGTTGGTTCACCAGGCGTTCGAACGCGATGTTTCCCAATAACTCGGCTGGGTTCGTCGGGGTCATGCCGGCCGATAAAATGTGCAGTCCGGCAATCTCGCAGGTCTGCACAGCGTTCTCGAACAGGATTTCTCCCATCGCCACGTCGCTCAGGCCGACCTCATGTCGCAGATGGAAAATCTTATGGACATTGGGGCATCGCATATCAGCGTCAATCAGCAGGACCTTCTTGCCGGCGTGCGCCATGGCCAGGGCCAGGTTCGCGGCCACGGTGGTCTTGCCATCCTGAGGTTCCGGGCTGGTGATCTGAATCACTTTATGACCGGCCTTTTGACAGCGGAAAAACAGGGCCGTACGGACGCTGCGGTAGGCTTCCGCTTCGTGCGAGCCTGGTCGCGTAATATAGAACAAGGTCGGTTCGAGATCGGGACGAGCCCGAGCGGCGGACTGCATGCTGGCCGGCGTGAAAGAGGGCACTTGCCCCAGGACTGAAAGACCCAATTGAGTCCGCATGTCATCGGCTGATTTCAGCCGGTGATCGGACATCACCAGTAAATAGGACAATCCGAACGCGACCGCAAAGCCGAGTGCTCCGCCCATACCGAGGCATTGAATCATCCGCTTCTTCGATTTCTCCGTGAAGACCGGAGCGATTTGTTCCATCGAGTAGCCTTCGTCGTCGACCACCATCCGTGCCCGATCCAGCCGATTCACTTCTTCCATGTGCAACGTTCGCATGCGGCGGATGTCGTCGTTGTACTGCTGATCGGTCGTTAAGAAATGGTCGAATTTCTTCGCGTCTTTGTTGGCGTCTTCGAAGACGGTGGTCAGCTCGATGTCACGATTCTGGAGTTGTTGGAGATGATAACGCAGTGACAGCTGCAGAACGGATATGGCATCGGTGGGAGCAATGACTTCCACGACTCCGTCGGGCCCCTTGGCAATGGTTTCTTCGGGCAAAACGACTCCCTGCCGGCGGTAGAACTCCTTCACTTGTTTAATGTTCTGTCGCACGGTCATCAATCCGTAGTAGCGCTGACCAAATCCGGCACGGACCAGCTTGGCTTCTTCCAGCATCAGAGGAATCAACGTCGACTGTAATGTGGAGATCTGCCCCGTATCGCCCCCCAAACCGGCAGCAGCGACTCCGCCCTCCAACTGCATCATCTTGCGAGCCAGGATTTCCAGTTTCTCCCGCGGTTCACCCTTTTGAATGGCGTCTTCCAGGGCCGAGATTTTCGATTTGACCTCGGTGATTTGCTCCCGGTTCTTACGTCGTTCGGCTTCGTATTCCCGCACCCGTTCCTGATAGACGTTGGTCGTATCTCCCGCCTGCCCGTTGGCACCGGCCGCAGTTTTCCAGATCAACGGGGCTGTCTGACGAAATGCCAGGTACTCTTTTTCCTTCGCTTTGACTTCTGCCCACAAATTGTCAGCGGCAAGGCGAATCGAATCGACCGAGTGCTCACCATGACGCTTCCGACTGGTAACCAGGTAATCGTTGTACGAATCGATGACCGCTTCCAGGATCTCCCGGGCGTCATGTTCATTACCCCAGTTAAACGTCAGTTCAAAAACGTTCAGGGTCGACCTTTCCTGTCCACCGACACGGCGGACGCGAAGCGCATCAATGATTTCTCGATCGGGCTCCTCTTCGCCTTTCAGAGTTTTCAGTTTGTCGAGGTGATGCTTTTGGACGGCTGGACCAATCACCTTCGGACTCATGATCAGATGAATGTGCTCGGCGCGGTCGCCGATCGCCGACACGTTCCGATCTTCGTCTCTACCGGCCTGCTTAGGGATCTTTTTCGTGATCAGAATGCGAGCCGACGCGTCAAACGACGGCCCCATTCTGAGCAACGCGAGGTACCCCATTACCAATCCGACACCCAGGCCACCCAACAGCCACCACTTGGCCCCCATCGCCACACTCCAGATATCGGGATGGCTGGAAGCGGTTGTGGAGGGACTCGATCCAAACACCGGCAGAGCGTCCGCGGTGTAATCGGATGGGGGAGGCGGGCTAACTTGGTTTTTCGTACTCACGGCAACAGATCCTCTGACAGGCCGTCCGTTGGCCGCTGAGCTCCTCAAGCAATATTGGTTTTGTGTAGTTCACCGTGGCAGACGCTGCTAGCGTCTGCGTTTACCGACGCTAGCAGCGTCGGTCACGCGGGGTTGCGACGATCAAGCGCGACAGGTTTCCAGCTTCTTCTGCGATTTGAGATGCTGCTGCACGTAGTACTCAACGGTCCGTCGCAAGCCTTCTCGCAGATCGATTTCCACTTTGTATCCGAGGTCTTCCTGAGCCCGATGGATATCGGCCCACGAATGTTTGACGTCACCCACTCGTTCAGGACCGAAGTTCGGGGCGAACGGTTTTCCGAGGAACTCGCAGATCTCTTTCAGTAACTCCAGCAGTGTGATCGAACCGCCACACGCCACGTTATAAACCTTCCCCGACACGCCACTCGCATTTGCGGCCAGCAGATTGGCCGAGACCACATTGGCCACGTAGGTGAAGTCGCGGGATTGTTCGCCGTCTCCGTAAATCGTCGGCTGGCGATCACTCAACAGGGCGGAAATAAAGAGCGGAATGACTGCCGAGTAGGGGCTGTTCGGATCTTGTCGCGGACCGAACACATTGAAGTAACGAATCCGGACCGTCTCCAGGCTGTAGCAGGCGGCAAACGCTTCCAGATACAGTTCGCCAGCCAGCTTGGCCGCGGCGTAAGGAGACAATGGTGCCGGCAGTTGAGTTTCGGTCTTCGGCATGATCGGTGAGTTGCCATAGGCGCTGCTCGATGCGGCATAGACCACGCGTCGCACACCGGCTTGGCGACAGGCATCCAACAATGTGACGGTTCCCGTCACGCAGGCATGATGCGTATCCAGCGGATGAGCGATACTACGGGGCACCGATGCGAGGGCACCTTGATGGAACACGACTTCGACTCCATCAACGGCTCGCGCGACTCGTTCCGGATCCTGCAAATCTCCCTGGACGAATTCCACGCGGTCGCCCAAATGAACCAAATTGTCGAGCGAGCCGGTGCTGAGATTGTCCAGCACGCGTACGGTTTCACCCTGTGAGACCAGCCGTTCGGCAATGTGCGATCCAATAAATCCAGCGCCACCGGTGACCAGATACTTCGCCACGTTCATTTCCTTCGTTGAGATTTTGGGATGCCAGCCTGCGCATTCTGAGACCTTACCGGAAATGTAGCATTCAAAATGGCAACACGAAGATGAGATTCCTCGACGCGTTGCAATAACGCGACAGCCGGTGGAATTAAATGCCGTGACCCCGCCACTACACAGCGACGTAACCTATTGCAAATACTATAGTTGCAATGCGCATAAAGGCGATGAAATCAATAATCCCGCAACCTCAGACTCAAGCAGAAAAATCCTCGAAATGTGTGTTCTAGGCCCAATTACATAGACAAACAGGGGCAACTTTCGATTCAATAAGGGCAGAGTTCGCGGTGTGGTTCACACCCCGCAGGATCTTAAACGACGTTGAAAACAACCGAAAACTTCCGTCATGCCAGTCCCTGAGACGACTCTGGCGAAACAGGTGGCCATCTACGCCCTGCAGTTGGGGCGCGGAAACCTTGTGGCTTTGGGGAAGCTGTACGACTTGACCGCCGAGCGTTTGATTCGCTACTCCAAGACGCTCACCCGCAATTCTTCGGATGCCGAAGACGCCCTGCAGGCGGCCATGTGCCGGGTCTCGCAGTATCCCGAGCAACTCGCCAAGTCCGAATTTCCTTGGGCTTACTTTCTGAAGATCGTCCGCAACGAAACGTTGAAGGTGATCCAGCGTCGCCCCGTAGTGACCGCGGCGACGGAATCGAACTCGGTCTGGTCGGTCGATGAGCCGGGACTGGAACGGGAAGAAAATGCCGCGTGTGTGCGGGCCGCCTTGCAGCGGTTGCCCGCCGAACAAGCCGAGGTGGTCGTCTTGAAGATTTGGGAAGCCATGACGTTTGCCGAGATCGCGGTCGTGCTGGGGGAATCCCAGAACACGGTGGCCAGCCGGTATCGTTATGCCATTGAGAAGCTGACTCGCATCCTGGAGCCCCTGGCTCGCGAGGAGTCTGCTCATGGCTAGTCCCAATCGGAACGCGGTGTCACGCACGGAAGAATGGCTGCGGAGCCACGAAGAGTGGCCGGTCCCCAACGACGACCTGCGAGCCAAAATCATCCGCACGGCCAGTTCGGCTCAAGTGCATGCGAATGAGAAGAACCGTTCGCAAACCGTGCTGGTGATGTGCGTCGTGTTCTGCGGTGCGGTCACCTGGATCATGCAGGACATCGCCGGCGGCCTGCAGGACCCGCAGTCGTCCGCATTGCTGGCAGTCGCCGACGATGGCTGGGCGCGCCCGATCGACCAACAAGTCCAGTTTCTCACCACCAGCCAGCCTCATCGCAGCTACGACTGGGCTCTGGTTCAGGCACACATCACCTGGCGCCGATTGGTGCTGCAGCGCCTGACAAGTTCGTTCTGGCAGTAGTGCGTTGTAGCCTGACTCTCCAGAGTCGGGCGCTTGGGGTTCGCCCGACTCTGAAGAGTCAGGCTACAGCAAATTCAGCAACTCGCGGCTGTCACGGTAAATCAACCGCTCGATGGCATCGCGATTCAAGCGGGGCAGAGCGGTTCCCTCCAGCATCTCATTCAGTTTTCTCAAACCAGACACCGTCGCATTGACGGTCGTAAAAGGGTAATCGGTCCCAAACAAGACCTTATCCCAGACGCCATACTCTTGGACCAGCATGAGGCTGTGATAGCATTGAAACGGACGGTAATGCAGCGCGCTGAGGTCGCAGTAAACATTGCGATGCTTCCGCGCTACGACGATGGCTTCGCCCTCATAAGGATGTCCCAGGTGCGCCATGATGATCCGCACTTCGGGGAACCGCGTCGCCACGGGGTCGAGATGTCGCGGCAACGTGCATTCGATCGGGGCCTGAGCAACGAAGGTGGTCCCCGTGTGCAGCAACACCGGCAACTGATGCCGAGTCGCGTACTCCCACAGGTAGTCCAGTTCTGCATCCTGCGGATGAAAGCCCGCATACATCGGCAACAGCTTGATGCCGCGTAATCCATATTCGCGATGCCCCTGCACCAGTTCGTCCTGCCAACCGGGCTGGGTCGGATCGACGGAGAGGAAGCCAATCAAAGTGTCAGGATGTGCCGCGACGTAATCAGCGACGTACCGGTCATCCACCCACAGACCGCTCAACCGAGCTTTGCCGCCGAAAACAACCGTGACGGTATCGTCGGGGGCCGCCTTGCGGTATTCGTCGTAATGAACGGTGAGGTCGAGCTCGGTACCAGCTTTCGCGCCGCGCGCCTGCTGGCGGAAGTCGTCGCTGAAGTGGAGCGGGTACTGCCAGGCGTGACTATGAACGTCGAAGATCATGATGGGTTCACCGTATGTCGTAGCCCGACTCTCTGAGTCGGGTGCGTTTTACGAAGGATACCCGACTCGGAGAGTCGGGCTACGGGCATGCGATTACATCGCATGCTCGCGGACCACCGCCCAATCCACATCCACACCCAAACCCGGCCGATCCGTAATTGTAACTCGCGGCCCATCAATCGCGATCGGATTCGTCACGATGCGCGCCGCGTGATATTCCGGGCCTAACATATCACCGGGAAATTTTTCGACCTGCATATTGGGACACGCCACGACGACATGGGCCATCGCGGCCGTACCGATGTCCCATTCGAGATTCGATCCGATACTGCACCCGACCCCGTGTTGAGCCGCGAAGTCCACAATCGCTTTCGACTTGCTGATGCCGCCATTCTTGCCAGGGTAAATGCTGATCAAGTCGCACGCATTATTTAACACCAGTTCCCGAGCGTGATGCATGTCGAAGCACATGTCGTCGGCCATCACCGGGGGTTTGGTCTCTCGTCGCACGCGGGCCAGGCCATGATAGTCACCGTCAGGTGTGGGCTGTTCGTTGAGCGAGATATTGCAGTCGGCTAACTCGTTGACGCAATGAATGGCCGTCTCGACATCCCAACCGCAATTGGCATCGATCGTCAATTTGCGATGCGGACCAATCGCCTCGCGGACCGTTCGCACCCGTTCAATGTCGGCCGCAGCCGGGCCGCCCACTTTCACCTTAATCGTTTGAAAACCTTCGCTGACCAGTTCAAGAGCCCTCGCCCGTGCATGATCCGGAGCATAAGCGCCCATCGAAAAGCGACACTCGACAGTCAACGGCCGCACGGCTCCCCCCAGCAATTCGTAGATCGGCTTGTTGGCGGCCTTCCCGGCGATATCCCAGCAGGCCATCTCGATGGCGGCCTTCGAAAACCAGTTGTGCCGCGAGGTCCGGTCCATGCGTCGGTTGATGTCGTCAATGTTGGTGGGATCCGCGCCGATGATCGCCGGGCCGAAGATCTGATCCAGGATCGCCTTGGCGCCCCAGACCGTCTCGCCGCTCCACAGCGGCATCACAGTTGCTTCCCCGATCCCCTCAATCCCGGCATCCGTTCCGATACGCACCAGGATGTATTTGGATTCAATGTGCCAGCCCAAAGACGTCACCATGTGACGGGCGGGCTTCAGTGGGATCTTGACGGCGGTCGTTTCGATATGCGTGATCTGCATTGGGGGACGGCCCTTGTAGTGGATTGTCGACAATCAGAACGTCATTCCATGGCGAGCGAGGTGCAATCAGTATATAGTCGCTACGTCAAACCTGACACCAAAACCACGCGAGGTGCAACTGGTGAGCCATTCCCAAGATATTCCCGCCGAACCGCCGACTAATGCCCGGTACACAGTTCTGGCGTTTATGTGCTCACTGGCGTTCGTGCTCTATCTGGATCGAATCTGCATTAGTCAGACGGCCCCAGACATCATGCGTGACCTGGGTCTGACGAAGACCCAATTCGGTTACGTCGCGGCGGCATTTACGCTGGCCTACGCACTGTTCGAGGTCCCAATTGGCTGGTGGGGTGATAAGTACGGTTCACGCGGGGTGCTGGCGCGGATTGTTATCGGTTGGTCAATCTTCACGGCCCTCACCGGAGCTGCATTTGGTTTCGTGTCGCTCGTGGCAATTCGCTTCTTATTCGGTGCGGGCGAGGCGGGAGCATTCCCCAACACAGCCCGCATCCTGTCGCGCTGGTTCCCCACGGAACGTCGCGGGATGGCCCAGGGACTGGTCAATTCCATTTCGCAGGTCGGGGGAGCTCTGGCACCAGTACTGACCTCCGAACTGATGCAACGCATCGGCTGGCGGTGGACCTTTTTTGTGTTCAGCTTTCCGGGGATTATCTGGGCTGCGAGCTTCTATTGGTGGTATCGAGATGACCCCCAGACGCACCCTGCGACGAACGATGCCGAACGAAAGTTGATCACGGCGGGCACGGCAGCTCACACGGGATCAGTCCACCCGCCGATCCCGTGGCGAATCGTCCTCAACAGCCCGCAAATCTGGCTGATGGGTGCCGTCCTGATGTGTACTGCGTTCAATTCGTACTTCTATTTCACCTGGTACCCAACCTATTTGCAGGAAGGCCGCTTGGTCTCGAAATTGGTGTCCGGGCGCATGGCGAGCATCGTGCTGACCGGTGGCGCGATTGGCTGCATTTGCGGTGGATTTCTGATTGACTACCTCGTCCGAACGACCGGCAACCGACACCTCAGCCGGCGGATGTATTCGTTTACGGCGCTAATTCTGGCCGCCATCTGCCTGGTGGCTGGCCGGCACAATGACTCGCCACTGTGGGCTTCGATCTGGACTGCGGGCTCAGTGATGTTCACACTGTCCACTTTGGCGGCGTGGTGGGGAGCCGTCACGGATCTCAGCGGACGTCACATCGGCGCGTTGTTCGGATTGATGAATTCGCTCGGCGGCCTGGGCGCCATCACGTCCCAACTGTTTGTGGGACGCTACGCGGACTACATGAAATCGCATGGACACGTCGGTCGCGCCCAGTGGGATTCGATCTTCTATGTCTATGCCGGAATTCTAGTCCTGGGAGCATTCGGCTGGTTACTGGTCAATTCCAGCCAGTCGGTCGACAGAGACTAATCTTCAATTCCTAACTCCGTGTTCTCCGTGGTGCATGAATTCTAATGGGCACCACGGAGACATGGAGAACACGGAGTTTTTTGGTTGCCCCGCTATGCCAGGATGTCTTTCACAACCTTGCCATGCACATCGGTCAAACGATATTGGCGGCCCTGGAATTTAAACGTCAGCCGTTCGTGGTCGATGCCTAATTGATTCAGAATCGTTGCCTGGAAATTGTGCACATCGACTCGGTTCTCAACGGCGTTGAAACCAAAATCGTCACTCTTTCCATAGGTGATTCCGGGCTTGATGCCTCCCCCCGCCATCCATGTGGTGAAAGCATACGGATGATGATCTCGGCCCCATTGAGTGCGTTCGTTGATGTTACCCTGGATAAATGGTGTGCGACCGAACTCGCCGCCCCAGACGACCAGCGTATCTTCCAGTAACCCGCGCTGTTTGAGATCCTTCACCAGCGCTGCAGCTGGTTGATCGGTATCGCGACATTGAATCTCAAACTGCGTTGACAGGTTTCGGTGATGGTCCCAGCCGGCATGGAATAATTGCACGAAACGCACACCCCGTTCAACCAGTCGCCGGGCCATCAAACAGTTGTGCGCGAACGAGCCTTCTCGCTCCACATCCGGCCCATACATCTCCAGCCCGGCCTTGGTCTCGGTCGAAAAATCGGTCAGTTCCGGGACACTGGCCTGCATGCGATAGGCCATCTCATACTGCGCGATCCGCGTATTAATCTCCGGATCACCAAACTCCGCAAAGTGCTCCGCGTTGAACTCGGCGAGATCGTCCAACAGACCACGTCGCACTTCACGGCTCATGCCGTCCGGATTGGACAAATACAGCACCGGATCGCCCGCGCCGCGAAATTTGACCCCCTGGAACTTGGACGGCAGAAAGCCGCTGCTCCAGTAGAAGTCATAAAAGATTTGCCCGCAGGTGGCCTCTTTGTCGCGCGACGTCATCACGACAAATCCCGGCAGGTCCTGGGTCTCGGAGCCCAAGCCGTAGGTCATCCAGGCCCCCATGCTCGGGCGTCCCGGCATTTCCGATCCAGTCAGGAAGAACGTGATCCCCGGGGCATGATTGACGGCGTTCGTGTGCATCGATTTGATGAAGCACAAGTCATCCACAATCGACGCAGTGTGGGGCAGGAAATCACAAGCCCAAGCCCCCGACTTGCCATACTGTTTGAATCCCGTAAAGGCCGGAAACGCGAGCTTCTTTGCTCCCTGGGTCATCGTCGAAACGCGCTGATTCTGATGGACGCTTTCGGGGATCTCCTTCCCTCGCCATTTCTCGAGTTCCGGTTTGTAGTCGAACATATCGACATGCGGCGGCGCCCCGTTCATCAATAGATAGATGACATGCTTGGCCTTGGGCGCATGATGCGGCAAAGCCGGCAGGCCACCGAATCGCGGGGACGGCTGAGGTTCCGCACCACTCAGATCAGGCGCCATCATTGAGGCGAGCGCAGCCGAACCCAGTCCCATCGCCGATCCGGCAAACAACTGCCGTCGCGTCATCTGGGCGGCGTGATTCAGAAAGTCGGGCGGGATGATATTCGGTTGCATGACGAGCCTGTTGGGCGAGATTTAATACGTTATGGACTTCTAATCAATTCATTTAGGAGTTTTTTTAGCCACGGATTGACACAGATTAAACACGGACAAAGTCCGCCTGAGAGTCTGCCTGTCCGGCACTCTAATCGAAACTCATATCATCGGGCATCGTTGCAAATTAAAGCCCGAAATACGATGACCCAATCCGTGTTTAATCTGTGTCATTCCGTGGCTAAAACTCTTCTTATTTTGTTTTCATTCTTTCGTAATTGCTTCATCTAAATTCAGCATCAGGTTGGCCAAGCCTGTCCATGCCGCTAGCTCGGCGGGGTTAAGTTGCGGGTCTGGTTTGGATTCTCCGACTGCTAATAGCTTCTGCGTGGCATCGGTGTTTTGTCCGTACGTGGCACGTAATACGGCGAGGCGTTTTCCTAGTCGTTCCGCTTCTTTTGCGGTCGGCTGGCGGCACGTGCAACGTCGGAACATTTCGGTGATTCGGGATGGTTCATCTTTCGACGTGGCCGACAATAATGTTCGCTGAGCTAACCCGCGGGCCGCTTCGATATAGGTCACATCATTAAGTGTGACGAGTGCATGTAGCGGGGTATTAGTCCGATCGCTCTTCACAGAACAATTCTGTCGGTTGGCGATGTCGAAGAAGACGGTGGGAGCCGCAATGCGCCGCCAGAACGTATACAGACTGCGGCGATACAAGGCCTCGCCATGATCCTGGGCATACTGAATTCTGCCAAACGTCGCGTCTTCCCAGACTCCGGAAGGCTGATAGCCTTTCACTGGCGCTCCACCGGACCGATCAATGAGTAGGCCACTCACGGCGAGAGCCTGATCGCGGATCATCCAGCTGGGTAACCGGAAACGCGGGCCACGGGCTAGCAGGCAATTCTCGGGGTCTCGTTCGGCCATGCCCGGTGCGATTTTTGAGGACTGACGATAAGCCGCGCTGGTGACGATTAATTTCACCAGGTGTTTGACATTCCAGCCGCTTTCACGGAACTCGACGGCCAGCCAGTCCAGCAATTCTGGATGGCTGGGGCGGTCTCCCTGGATGCCGAAGTCTTCAGTACTCTTCACCAGGCCGGTGCCGAAGAACTGTTGCCAGAAGCGGTTGACCGTGACTCGCGCCGTCAGCGGATGTGCGGGGGAAACCAGCCATTGAGCCAGTGCAAAACGGCTCTTCGGAGCGTCGGCGGGGATGGGCAGAATCTCGGTTAGCACTCCATGTTCGACCTTGTCACTGGGGACGTTATAGGCACCTTTGACGAGGACAAACGTCTCGCGCGGTTGAGCCCGTTCCCGCATCACCATGGTGCGCGGTAGCGATCGTTCGAAGCTGTCACGATTCTTGCGGGCGTCCTCGGCCACTTTCTTGGCAGCGACTAATGAGGGCTCATTGTTGACGTAGTATTCGCTGATTTCTTTGCGTTGCGCGTCGTCGCGTTTATCGGAGGCAATGGCAAGGGCTTCGCGAACCTTATCGGGGATACTACGGAAGGTGGCGATTGGTGAATTCGTGACCGACAGACGGAATCGTCCCAGAACGTGGCTGACGTGCGGGGACCGGAACTCGAGACGGCAGACGAGGAGCCCGTCGCCCGTCGTCGTTGGAATCGACCGCACTTCATAGAGGCCCGTGTGCGGCCGGCCGAATTCTGAGGCGACGGCCCAACCCGTTTCGGGCTTGCCATCGAGCGTGGCACTTAAGGGAAAGCTGCCTTGCTCGAAGTCGGCTCGAATCGCCGCCAACTCAACGGGTTGTCCATTCAACTGCAGCTTGAGTTCTGAAAGCACGAAGTTGCCATTGTCGGCTCGACCGGGCCCCTTGTTAACGAGCGAATCATCCGGCAGAGCCTCCAGCCGAATGCCAGTGAAACTTGCCAAGGGTGATTTGAAGGTGACTACAAAACTGTCCTGCGACGGATTCGTGCCACTCGCCAACAGGCTGCCATCTTCTAATACTTTCAGTGTCGCACTGGCCTCGGACTTGGCTTCGACTGGTGTTAATACGGTCCATTCCGGCCCGCCCGATTTCGCGAGTAGTTGAGACAGCTCTTGCTCCCACGTCGCTTGAGCCCCTCGCACTTTCTTGTCGAGCTCGTCGCGGGCTTTGTTGGCTTCGGTTTCGACGACGCGCAGTTCGTCAACTTTCTTCTGCTGTTCTGGCAAGGCAAAGCTCAGCAACGGATTGGCCAGACCGCCGGCGTCGTTCGCCCCGCTTTCGTCGATCGAATTGAAGTAGGCGGAAAGTTGATAGTATTCCTTCTGCGAGAAGGGGTCGTACTTGTGATCGTGGCAACGGCAGCACGTCAGGGTCAGTCCCATCCAGACGGTGCCCGTCGTTTCGACGCGGTCCTGCACGTATTCGATGCGCGATTCCTCGGCGATGCGGCCCCCTTCACCGTTGATCATGTGATTGCGATGAAAGCCGGTCGCAATCAGTTGTTCGCGTGTCGGATTGGGCAGCAAGTCTCCCGCGAGTTGTTCGATCGTAAACTGATCGAAGGGCATGTTCTTGTTGAAGGCTTCGATGGCCCAGTCTCGCCAATACCACATGGCCCGAGTGGGATCCCCCTGGTAGCCGTTGGTATCGGCGTAGCGTGCGGCATCCAGCCACTCCCAAACCATGCGCTCGCCATAGCGCCGCGATTCCAACAACCGGTCGACCGCCTTTTCGTACGAGTCAGCCGAAGTATCCGCGAGAAATGCGTCGAGCTCCTCTGGCGTCGGAGGCAGCCCCGTCAGGTCGAGCGTCACTCGGCGCAACAGCTTGATGCGGTCTGCTTCGGCCGCCTGCGGTAGGTTTTCTGCCACCAATTTCGCAGTGACGAAGGCATCAATCGGGTTCTGAATCCGAGCGGTCGCCGGAACCGCCGGCACAGCGGGCCGCACGGGGGCGATGAACGACCAGTGTTTGGTGTATTGCCCCCCCTCATCGACCCACCGCTTGAGCAATTGCTTTTGCACATCAGTCAGCTTGAGGTTCGACTTGGGAGGCGGCATGACCTCGCCCGGATCGGAACTCAGAATCCGCAGAATGAGTTCGCTCTCCGCACTCTTACCCGGCTTCACAGCCCCCGTGGCGGTGGCTCCGGCGAAGGAGTCGAGCCGCAGATCCGCCTCCCGATGTTTGGCATCGGGGCCATGACAGTGAAAGCAGTTCTCCGACAGGATCGGCTGGATGTCGCGCCCGAAATTCACCGGGGGCTCAGCCGCGGCCGCCGTCATCACACACACCAGGGGCAACCAGAACCCGCATAGAACTCCGCATGCAAACCGTAATGTCATCTCGCGCGGCCTCGTCAGGGATTTTTTCACTGAAGTCAATCAAGTCTCACCTTGGCAGATTTTGATTCGTTCTGTTTAACATACCCGGCGCGGTGACATCAAGCTACCGCGCAATGCAGGTTCTGGTACAATAGTGCCGTTGCCTGAACCGCCTGGTGTACTTCCGGGCGAAAGCCGCATATTGGAAATTGCGGCTGTTCGAATTCCCGCTGAACTTCCCCGGCCTTCGAAACGGGCGGTATGAGATGAGTGCCCCAGAGAATTACCTGGATGACGCTGGACTTCCTCTCTTGCCGGCTATCGGCGTGATAGTCGTAGTCGGCTTCTGCTGTGCGTTTGGTTTGTTATTGGCGCACACAGTGACTCGTAATTCGCTGGTCAAGCGCAATGTGCCAAGTGTGCCAAGTCCGGCACCTGAGTTGAGTGAACGTCTCCAGGAATCGGTCGCCCACGTCAGTCGCAGCGGACCGTCCGGAATGATTTCCTCAATTGAGTTCAATAGCAGCGCGACGGATCAGGATCTGGCAGAGGTCACCAAGGTTCCGTCCGTGAGCCATATCTATCTGTACTCCCCGCATGTCACCAATGTCGGCTTAAGATCCCTCAAGAAGTTGCCGGCCTTCACGGGGTTGACGTTCCCTGGTCGCACTGGCGTTTCCGACGCGGATTTTAAGGTCCTGGGAGAATTCAAAAAGCTGACCTGGCTCGATTTGGATGGATCGTTATTCGGAGATGAGGGATTGGCAGCATTGAACGGTTTGCCGCACCTTTCAATGCTGCAACTGGAGCAGACTCGGATCACCGATTTGGGGCTCCTACAGGTCGAATCCTTGCCAGAATTGGTTACGCTCTGTCTGGATCGGACTCGAGTTGGCCAAGTCGGCTCGAATTCGGAAGACTTCGGTTTTGCCCGCCTAGCGGGATTTCCCAAGCTCATGTTTCTCAGCCTGATTGAAACCCAGATCCAGGACGATTGCCTCGCGGAACTACCGAAGTGCCTGGCGCTGCGATCGATCAACTTGAGCGGCGTGGCGCTGACCCCCGAGGGATGTCGCAGCCTGGCTCAGTGTCCCGCTTTGACGTCTCTGACGCTGTCCTCAGACTCGATTGGGGGAGCACACTTGGTCGAGCTGGCCCAATCGCCCTTGCTCCAGGACTTACATATTGAAAAATCCAGCATCGCAGCAGACGACCTGATCCAACTCAAGCAACTGCGTCATCTCAAGGTGTGCAGGGTCCAATCAAGTCGCGCATCTCGAGAAGACATTCATGCGACGATCCGGAAACACATGCCTGGTGTCGTCGTCGAATTCGTCTGCGGGACACCGGGTAAGTGCGGGACACCGGATAGGAACATGTGGACATGGCTGACTGGCAATTAGTCAGAACGCACTCCAGTAGCTCTACTTCACGAACAAGAACGTCCCCTTGTTGTCGCCCGCAATCTCCTGCAGCAACGGCACACCCTCACGGCTCTGCAGCGCAATCGTGTTGACTACCGCTCCAAAAGTGTTCTT